>JASHXJ010000103.1 GCA_030043595.1 Trebonia sp. | reverse complement strand
TGACGAGCTCGCGCTCGGCGCAGAAGCCGACACCCTTGACCCGCGCGCCGACCGGATCTCGCTGCTTACGCTGCACGCGTCCAAGGGCCTGGAGTTCCCCGTCGTGTTCATCGCCGGCTGCGACGACGGCCTGCTCCCGCTGCGCCCGTGGGCCGGCGCCGTCGCGGATTACGCGGAAGAGCGCAGGCTGCTGTTCGTCGGCATGACCCGGGCGACCACACGGCTGGTACTGCTGACCGCCGCGGAGCGGTCCATCCGCGGCTCGGTGACCAGGTGCTCTCCGTCGCCGTTCCTCGCCTCGGTGGACCCCGCGCTGCTCGACCGCCGCGGCGGTGCGGCGGGTGCGGCGCGCGCCGCGCGCCGGGACAAGGCGCAGCAGGCCCGGCTCTTCTAGTCGCGAGCCGCTGACGGCGAGCCGCTGACCGCGATCCGCGCTGACCGCGAGCCGCCCGCAACCGCCCGATCCCGTCGGCCGTCTCAGAATGCGGGGAAACCTGACGAGGAGAGGCGATGCCTGCTTGGCGTGGCTCGATGGCGTGGTCCTGGGTCGCCGTGATGGTGCTGGTGGCCGGCTGCACGAGCGCCAGCAGCTCCGGTCCCAGGCCCGCCAGCGAACCAGCGACATCCGCCGCGGCGGCTGCGTCGGCTCCGACGGGTCCGGCCACCGGGTCGGCTGGTGAGCCGCTGTGGCTGCAGTCGGTGCAGATGAGCACGGCGAGCACTGGGTGGGCGCTGTATTACCCGGCCAACCCCGGAGCTACCTCGGCCAGCCCGCCCTTGCGGCTCGCTCGCACCACGGACGGGGCACGGGCCTGGACGGACGTCACCCCGCCCGCCGCCCGCCAGCTGCTTGCCAGTCCGTCGACGACCGAGGCCCTGTACACGGTCAGCGGTACCCGTGCCTACCTCGCGGTGAACGCCGGGAAGCAGATCGCGTCGACCGTGGGTCCGACTGACGTGTTCGCCACGGACAACGGCGGCCGGACCTGGACCGAGTCACCGCCCGTCATTGCTCCCGGGTACGCGAGCGCGCTGAACTTCGCGGACCGCGATCACGGCTGGCTGCTGATCAGCGAGGGCGCGGCGATGGACAAGAACCCGGTCCAGGTGTACCGGACGACCGACGGCGGAGCGCACTGGTCGCTCACCGCTCAGTCCCCGCCATGGCTCAGTAAGAGCACCGCCGGACTTCCGGCCACGTGTGACAAGAGGGCGATCACGTTCGCGTCCACGGCGGCGGGCTGGCTGACCAGTACGTGCACCGTCGGACTTTCCGGCGAGCTCCTGGTCAGCCGGGACGGCGGTGTCACGTGGACGCCCCAGCCGCTGCCGCTTCCGGCCGGCATCTGCGGCGACAGCGGGTGTTCCATGTCCGGGCCGCAGTTCTCCGGCGACACCGGGTTCCTGACCGTGGCTCCCGCGGAAGGCACGCCGACCCTGCTGGTCAGCCAGGATCTCGGGCAGACGTGGCAGCCCGTCTCGCTGCCTGCCGGAGCAGGGAGGTACCCGCAGCTCAAGTTCTTCGGCCCAGCGCGCGGTGTGCTGGTCTCGGCCGGCTCGCAAGGCTCGGTCGGCAGCGTTTTCTACACGACCTCGGACGGCGGCCGGACCTGGTCGGCGGTTCCACAGGGGACGCAGTTCACCCAGTTCGGAGCCACCATCGACTTCGTCAGCCCGCTGACCGGCTTCGCCTGGATGCCCGGTGGCGACGCGCCAGGTGCTGCGCCGCCCGCGATGTACGAGACGACCGACTCCGGCCGGACCTGGACGCCCTTCACCCCGCTGCTGGCCGCCTGAAGGTCCGGCCCGGCAGCTACGTGCTCGCTAACGCGGCGGAATCAGGGTCGCGGACGCGCCGCGGGCTTCGCTCAGCGCCGCGGTCATCATGTCCGCCGCCTGGCCGGCCGCCGCGAGGGCCTCGATCACCTCGGTCACGGACTCGTCCACTTCCAGGCCGCAGGCGTGCGCGAGCTGCCCGTCCTCCTGCTTGATGACCAGGAACCTGGCCAGCTGCTCGCATAGCTGGGGCAGTCCCTGGCCGACCAGTTCGAGGCTCGCGACGATGTCGCGGACGTCGCCGGGGCTGCTGAGCTCGCCCCCGCCGTGCGTCAGCTCGTTCAGCACGCGGATCGCGTGCGCCGCCTGGCTGGCGAGCTCGCACGGTGTCATCGTGCTCGCTAGCTCGGTCACGCGTCCGCCATGGTGGCGAATTCGCACGGGACTGGCATCAGTCTCCTCGAGGGACTACCGACGGGGGTCGTCCGGGCGCGCCCGGACGGAAGGCTTACATACACGATACGAGACGGCGCGCCGGCTGATACCGGGCCGCGGCCCGGTATCAGCCGACGGGCGCTGATCCGGCCCTGCGTTATCCGATGACGTGGTGCAGGCCGTGCAGTCCTGCGATCACGCCGTAGATGGCGAACGCGATGAGGATAATCGCGATCACCCGCAGCGCCGTGCGCCAGTAGACGACGCAGAGACAGGCAAGGATCAAGACGACCACGATGATCGCCTGACTGTCCTGCGGCTGGGGAGCTGGAGTTGGCATGTGTCTCTCCTGGCGGCTTAACCGTCTCTCGGATGAGGCACACCGACTCGTGTTGAGAGGGCCAGCGAGCGTTCGCATGCGCGGCCACCAGGATCTGCTGCCGGGTCCCAGGAGTCCCGATGATCCGGATGTCCCAGATAATCAGGCCAGGGGGTAGGCATATCCCCGGATAGCGGGTAACGTGACTAGCCACAGCTAAGACCTCTTCACGGGTCTGGTGTTCGTTCTGGCGCGGTCGATGTGGGCGCATCGGCCGCGCCGTTTTTGCGGCCCGGGGAAGAGTTTGTCGTCGTACCATGGCATGCGGCGGAGCGCGCGCGCGAGCGGAATGACGGCGCGCGCCGAATCGAGCGCTTGCCAGGAAGTGCCCGATGCACAGGCAGCCTATGTGACGCATCACGCGGTGCGGGTAGCCCGCGCAAGCTATCACGACGGTCGGCCCAACAACGCTGTTGGAGACCGGCTTACTTCCGCCTCTGGTCTCCATGGCAGCCCCTCGGTGTTCAGAAGCTTTGCCTAGGACCATCTTCCGGTATCATGAAATTTTCATCAATACTCCGGGACGACTTTCATGCGAATTATTGGTGACGATCACGTGCTAGTTGGGTATTCCCATGACACACTGTTGCCGTGCTTCGCCTAAGCGACGTGGGAGGTTGACGTGGCGACCTCTGGTAGTCCCACAGTGCGGCGCCGACGCCTCGCCGCCGAACTGCGGCGGCTACGCGGTAATCGGACGGGCACCGAGGTCGCCAGCGCGCTCCGATGGTCGCCGGCAAAAATCAGCCGGTATGAACTCGGGCGCACCAGTTTCCCGCTGGATGAGGTTAGGAAACTGCTCGGCTACTACGGTGTCACCGAACCCCGCGCGGCTCAGCTCCTGGCTCTCGCCGAGGAGGCGAACCAACGTGGTTGGTGGGAGGACTTTTCAGACGCGCTTCCTGCCGAGTACAGGGAGTTCATCGGACTCGAGGCGGAAGCATCCTCCGCGGTTCACTGGCACCTCGGGGTGGTGCCGGGTCTCCTGCAGACGCCAGACTACACAAGGGCCATTCTGAGCGGCTATCAGTCAGCGGTACCAACCCCGCCAAGCATCCTCGAGCGGCGCGAGCAGGTCAGGCTAATCCGGCAGGAAGCCCTAACCGCCCGACGGCCACCTCTTGAATTCTCCGCAGTAATAGACGAGGCCGTCCTCTTGCGGTCGATCGGCGGGCGCGAGGTCATGCATGCTCAATTGTGGCACCTGGTGGAGATTTCCGAGCTCCCCAACATAGATGTGCGCATCCTGCCATTGCACAGCGGCAGCGCGGCGGTATCCGACTCATTCGTTATCTTCGGGTTCAGCTCAGGGAATGAGGGTGCCAAACTGGGCGATGTCGTCTGTACGGAAAGCCTGAAGAGCGAATTGTATGTGGAAGGAGAGACGGATACTTTCATGTACCGGCAATTTTTCGCTGCGGTCACCAAAGCGTCGTTGTCACCCGACGAGACTAGGCGGCTTATCCTAGGGACCGCGGAACAAGTCTGGACTTAACCGTTTTTCCGCATCCGTCCTGAATCCGTCACCCGGCCCAGGGAGGCCCCCCGGCGACACAACATTCCCTACTGTCTATATAGTAGCAGCACGCCCTTGACCGTGGAATAATTCGGTCCTGGCAACCGCTAGAACCGGGCCCGCTCTCTCATCTCAGCAGCATCATACCAGGTCAGGGCGTCCTGCGGGGGTTGCTCAACCAACTGGGTTCGCGGTTCCGGCCGCTTGGGCATGGGGATGTGATGGAGAATGCTGCGCTTGGCGCGCGAGGGTACGACAGAGGGCTGTGACGGTGCGGGCGCCGGGGCTTGGCGTAAGAGCAGGCGCAGCCTGGCCAACGGCAACTGCGTCGAAGTCGCCAGCGCGGCGGGGGACCTGGTCCGCGTCCGGGATAGCACGCAGCCCGGGGGTACTGTTCTCGGATTCAACTCCGGGCTCTGGCTCTCCTTTATCACGGACGTGCGTAGCGGAATATTCACAGTTCGCGCCTAGGTGTGACGTTCAGGTGGGCATAACATATGCCTTTTCTTCACGCGGCACGAGGTTTCCGTCCATATATTCCGCGACCCGAGAGTCATTCGCCTTCTACTCGGCTTAGGCACTGGGGTAGTGGGTTCGCGCGATCTGACCTTTACTGTCGCAGACTGGGCCGCATTATCCCGGTCCGCCCGTGCATGCCCACGGCGTCCTCATGCCTGCCGTTATCTCCGGCGGCGGTGGCGTGACGTGAGGGGAGCGGGCCGGAGCGGGGTCCGGGAATCGGTGCGGCGCCCCCGGCGCTGACATGAGGTGTGAAAAAGAAGATCGGGTTCCTGTCCTTCGGGCACTGGCGCGACATATTGGGGTCGCGGACGCGCAGCGCCGCTGACGCGCTGCTGCAGACGATCGAGCTCGCGCAGCGGTGCGAGGAGATGGGCGCGGACGGGGCTTTCGTCCGGGTCCACCACTGGGAGCGGCAGCTTGCCTCACCGTTTCCGCTGCTGGCCGCGATCGGCGCGAAGACGAGCCGGATCGAGATCGGCACCGCCGTCATAGACA
>JASHXJ010000102.1 GCA_030043595.1 Trebonia sp. | reverse complement strand
GGCGGCCGTGCTGATGGTCCGGCTGCACGAGATCTGGCCGGTGATCCATGTCTGAGCCCGTGACATCGGCTGAGCCCCTGACATCGGCCGAACCCCCGGCATTGGCCGAGCTCGTGACGTCACCCGAGCCCGCCGCGCCGCAGCCGGAATCCACCAGGTCAGGCCCCGGCCGGCTGCTCGTCGCCGTCTACGCCCTCTTCGCGCTCTCCGCTACCGCACGGGCCGGGGTGCAGATCGCGACGAAGTTCAGCCACGCCCCGGTCGCCTACCTGCTGTCGGCCCTTGCCGGCGCCGTCTACATCCTGGCCACGGCCACCCTGGCCAACGGCAGTCCGGCGGCACGCCGGATCGCCGTGCTGTCCTGCTCGGTGGAATTCGCTGGCGTCCTGGCGGTCGGCACCTGGAGCCTCCTCGACCCGGCCACCTTCCCCGATGCCACGGTGTGGTCGGGCTACGGAAGCGGCTACGGCTTCGTCCCGCTCGTCCTTCCCGTCTTCGGCCTGCTCTGGCTGCGCCGCTGTGCCAGGCGGGCCGCAGCCCAGCGCATGGCCATCCCCGCACCGGCAGACGCGGGCGAATCGGCAGGCGGCGGCACGGACCACTCCCTTACCGCTTTACTTGCGCCGGCTGGGGGTGCCAGCCTTGACGGGTGAGGCCGAGGATCCGGTACTGCGCCACGCCAGCGGGCCGCGTCGCTTACTCGACGGCGGGTGCTGGGCCGGCGCTGCTGTGCGATTCGGGCTGGATCACCGACCTGCGCGGTCAGCTGGAGCTGCTGTCGTTCGGCAGCTTCATCGAGGGCCTGGCGGAGCGGTTCACGGTGATCCGCTATGACAAGCCCGGGTGCGGCCTGTCCGACCGCGACGGGCTGGACCTGTCGTTCGACGGCCAGGTGGCCGCGGCGCTGGCGGTGGCCGACGCGGTGGGCGCCGGCCGCTTCCGCATGTTCGGGGCCTCGCAAGGCAGTCAGCTTGCGGCCACGATCGCGGCGCGGCACCCGGACCGCGTCGAGGCGCTGGTGCTGTACGGGATGTGCGCCAGCGGCAGGGACCTGGCGCCTGCCGAGGTCCGGAAATCGGTCGTGGCACTGGTGCGGGCGCACTGGGGCCTGGGACTGAAGGCGCTGGCCGGGGCCTTCGTCACCGATCCCACGGCCGAGGACCTGGACGGGTTCGCCCGGTTCCAGCGGGTGAGCGCCTCGGCCGACGTGGCCGCCCGGCTGCTGGAGGTCTACTACGACACCGACGTCAGGGCGTTGCTTCCCGCGATCCGGGCGCGCACGGCGGTCCTGCACCGCGAAGCGGACAAGGGCACCAGGTTCGAGCTCGGGCGGGAGGTCGCCGCGCTGATACCCGGGGCGACGCTGATCCCGCTGCCGGGTTCCAGCCACCTGTTCTACCACGGCGACTGGGCGGCGGTCCTTGACGCGGCACTCGGCTTCTTGTGTGAGCCGGCGAGCCCGGGGCCACGGCTGACCGGCCGTGAGCTCGAGGTGGCCGGGCTGGTCGCCCAGGGGCTGACCAATCAGGCCATCGCCAGCCGCCTGTCTGTCGCGCCGCGGACAGCCGAGGCGCACGTGGAAAACATCCGGCGCAAACTGCAGGTGCGCTCACGTGCCCAGATCGCGGCGTGGGCCACCGAGCACCGCCTGCGCCCGTGACCGGCTCGGTAGTCCGCCCGACGTACGGACAGGAAAACCGCCGCCGCGGCCGGGAAACGGGGGCATCCGCCGGCAGTTCACCCGATAGCGGCCCGGCACCGCCCGCTCTTAGCGTGAGGGCATGTCACACGCCACGAAGCAGGCCCGCCTTCCGGCGGCCGGACCTGACCCGAAGCCTGGTGGACACGTACACCGACAGGAAACAGGACACAGGAAAGCCAGGACAGCAATCACTGCGGGCACCGGCATGGCAGATTTCCTGGTCATCGCACCCCGCTTCTGCGGCCCTGCGGGCAGCGGCAACGGCGGCTATGTCTGCGGGCTGATCGCCGCATACCTCGATGGCCCGGCGACCGTCACGCTGCGCCGGCCACCTCCGCTGGATACACCCATGGCCGTCGAACGGGACGGCGACAGCTCAGTCCGCATCCACCATGGCCGCACGCTGATAGCCGAGGCGGCTTCGTCGCCGGACAGCCCGGTGCCGCAGATACCGGGCCGGGTCTCCATGGCGCAAGCGCACGCGGTGGCCGGGCGCGCGCGCTATTACGCCGACCCGGTGTTCCCTGATTGCTTTGTGTGCGGTACGGGCCGCGGGCCGGGCGACGGGCTGCGGATCTTCCCCGGGCCGCTGCCTGACAGGCCGGTGTGGGCGGCGCCGTGGACACCGGATCCGTCGGTCGCGGACGCCCGCGCGATCGTAAGGCCGGAAGTGGTCTGGGCCGCGCTCGACTGTCCCAGCGGGATCGCCGCCGGCGAGGCCGCCGGCCTGGCCGGGGACACCGCCATCCTGCTCGGGCGGATGACGGCCAGCCTGGCGGCGCTGCCCGCGGCCGGCGACCAGTGCCAGGTGATCGCCTGGCCGAACGGGCGTGACGGCCGCAAGCTCACCGCCGGGTCGGCGCTGCTCGGGCCCGGCGGCGCGGTGCTCGCCGCGGCCATCACCGTGTGGCTGACCGTACCGCGACCGGTCCCGGCGCTGCCCGCTGAAGGACCATCATGAGCGCGGGTCGGCGCGGCGTGGGGCTCACGCCCATGGAGACCCGGCGGGATGTTATCGTCCGCGCCGCCGTGCTCGCCGACGAACTGGGGTATGAGATCTTCGCGGTGCCCGAGGGCTGGGGACTGGACTCGACCCCGGTACTGACCGAGATCGCCCTGCGCACCGCCAGGATCCGCCTCGCCTCTGGCATCCTGTCGGTCTGGGGACGCACCCCGGCAACGCTGGCGATGACCGCCGCGACGCTGCACCAGGTCAGCGGCGGGCGGTACGTGCTGGGCCTGGGCGCCAGCACCAAAGCGCTGGTGGAGGGGTTCCACGACAGCCCCTTCGAGCACCCGGCCGCCAGGCTGCGCGACGTCGTGACCAGGGTCCGCGCCCTGCTGGACGGCCAGCCCGCCCGGCTCGGTCACGCCCCCGCCGCGCGCCCGCTGCGCCTGGGCCAGCCGCCCGCCCCCGAGGTGCCCATCTGGGTGGCCGCGCTGGGCCCGCACACGACGCGGGTAGCCGCCGAACTCGGCGACGGCTGGATCCCCGCACTGGCGGCCCGGGATCACCTGCCGTCCTGGACGGCAGAGCTCACCAAGCTGCGCGAAGCCGCCGCACCGGCCGCGCGGCCCCTCACGATAGCCGCCGGACCGATCACCGTCGCCGACGACGACGCCAGCGCCGCCCGGGGCATCGCCGCAGGCTGCATCGCCTGGTACCTGAGCGCCATGGGCAACGTCTACGCCAGGTCCGTGTCCGGGCAGGGCTACGCCGCCCAGGTCCAGGCGATCATCGCCGCGAACCCGCGCCCCAGCCCTGAGCGCGGAACCATCCCCGCCGACGCCCAGATCGTGCTGGACCAGCTCGCCGCCTGCGGAACCAGCGGTCAGGTCCGGGAGCAACTTCAGCCCTGGGACCACGCCGCCGACATCGTCACGATCCTGCTGCCTCCGGGCATGCCCTGGCACACCATCGAGGCGACCCTGCGGGCCGCAGCTGACTCGAGGTAGACATCGCGGGCGGCACCGCGGTGCTCGTGGTAGGTGACGGCGGGTGTCAGTGCCTGGCGGGAGTGCGCTCCTCGCACTCCCAGGGAGCACCGTGGCTGTTCAGGAGCTCGAGGAACGGCTCGGGCGGCAGCGCCTCCGGGCCGAGGACGCCGGCGCCGGACCATGCGCCAGAGTCGAGCAGCTCCAGTGCCACCACCGGATTGATCGCGGTCTGCCAGACCACCGCCTGCGAGCCGTATTCAGCCATCGACCAGCTGTTGTCGACGACGTGGTACAGGTAGACCTCGCGCGGCGACCCGTCCTTGCCCGTGCCGGTGACCCAGGTGCCGGCGCAGGTGAGCCCGGACATCGCGCCGCCGAGCCCGGCGGGGTCGGGCAGGCATGCGGCGACCACGTCGCGCGGCGAGACGGCAGCCGCGCCCACCTGAACGGGGACGGTCGAGTCCAGGCCGAGTTTGTGGATCGTCTTCAGCACGCCGATGAACTCCTCGCCCAGCCCGTACTTGAAGGTCACCCGCCGGGCGTCGACCCAGCGGGGGATCAGCAGGACCTCTTCGTGTTCCACGTTCACGCACTCGACCGGCCCGATCCCGGCCGGGAAGCTGAAGGTCTCCGGCTCGCTGAACGGCTCGGTCGTGTACCACTGCCTGCCGCGCTCCCACACGATCGGCGGGTTCAGGCACTCCTCGATCGTCGTCCAGATGGAGAACGTCGGGGCGAACTCATACCCCTCGACCACCAGGTTCGCGCCGTCGCGGACGCCGATCTCGTCGATGGACGCGAACAGCCGGTCTGCCGCGTAGCGGGCGAACACGTCCGACAGCCCTGGCTCGACCCCGATGCCGCACAGCGCCAGAAGCCCGCGGCGCTCCCATTCCCCGGCGAGGGCGAACTGCTCGTCACCCAGCTTGACCCCCGGCTGCCGGTACGGATCTGACGCGTGCGGGCGGGACAGCGACATCGCCATGTCGAGGTAGGTGATCCCAGCGGTCAGCGCCGCACGGAAGACCGGCATCACGAACCGCGGGTCGACCGCGTTGAGCACCGCATCGCACCGCTCGGTCCTGATCAGCTCCCCGATCGCCCGCTCGTCCGACGCGTCCAGCTGCACCGCGGCGAACCGGTCGCCACCCCCGGCGATCGCCCGCCGCGCCCGCTCCCGGTCATAATCGGCCATGACGACGCGCTCGAACAGATCCCACCGCGCGGCGATCCGCGCGACCGCCGACCCTACCCCGCCAGCGCCGACGACTAGCACTCGCATCATGCGCCTCCCCATTGACAGCCTGATATAGCGTAAGCCGGTAATCCCGCGGCGGTAACTACCAGCCCGCCGCCCGGGCCCGGCTAGCAGATGCTGCCCGCCGCCGCCTTCGCCACCGCCAGCTTCGCCTGCTCAAGGTTGGCATCCGTCAGCTGCCGGTACAGGCTGATCGCCTTCAGCGTCTCACCGGCCCGGACGAGCTCGGCTACCTCGGGCGGAAGCCCGGCGCTGAACGGGCCGTACCGGTAGCCGGCGAAGTGGCCGAGCTCAACCAGATACCTCTCGATATGGTCGAGGCGCTCCGCCAGCCCTTCCAGCCTCGGCAGCAGCGAACTCCAGGAAACCTCGTCTTTGGCCATGTCCGGTGCCCCTCTCAGCGCGCAGTGATCGGCCGGGCGACTTCACATCGTCGCGGGTGCGCAGCCTATCGCGCCGAGTCGGCCGGCCAGCGTTCCGGTCATGGTCAGCGGCTGGCAGACTGGCGGTGTGGAGCCAGTCGCGGGGATCTCGGCCGCCGGTCGCGGTCACTGCGGAGCGCGGGGTAAGTACGGCATCGACGGCGGGTACGCCGGGCTGGCGGTGTTCGGGCTGATCGAGGCGGGACTGGCGGGGACGGTGGCCTGGGCGGCGCACCGTCGCAGGCCCGCCGCCGCGGCACTGGCTGCCGTGGGCGCCGCGGCGGTGGCGGGGTCGGCGGCGAGCTACCTGTACTCCACCGGGCCCGGCAAGCGCGCGGTCTGGACGCGGCTGCTGGACGAGCTGGACCTGCGCGGCGACGAGCACGTCCTGGACGTCGGGTGCGGCCGCGGCGCTGTGCTGATGCTGGCGGCCCGCCGGGTGCCGGCCGGCCGGGCGGTGGGAGTGGACGTGTGGCGCCGCCGTGACCAGAGCGGCAACAGCCGTGCCGCGGCCGAGCGCAACGCGGTGGCCGAGGGCGTCCGCGACCAGGTGGAGGTTGCTGACGCGGACGCCCGTGACCTCCCGTTCGCCTCGGGGTCGTTCGATCTAGTGGTCAGCAGCCTGGCGATCAGTAACATCCGCGAGGCCGGCGGGCGGGCGCAGGCGCTGCGCGAGGCGGTGCGGGTGCTGCGGCCCGGCGGACGGCTGCGGATCGTCGATGACGGCGCGGACCGCTATGCCGCCGTGCTGCGGGAGGCCGGCTGCACCGGCGTGGCCGTGCGACAGCTGGACTGGCGGACCTGGTACGGCCTGCCGGGTCATCACATCCCCCTGGTCGCAGCCGCGAGCCCAGCGTCATCGGCTTCGGGGTAACGGGCGGCGGACGCCCGCCGCCGCGCCGGTCATCCGTCCGGTGGGCCCGGCGACCACCTGGGCCATGCCGGCGCCGATGATGGAGCCGATCACGGCGTCGCTCGGATAGTGCACGCCCGTGTGGACGCGCGAGTACGCTACCGCGCCGGCCAGGAAGCGCAGCGGCAGCGCGAGCGCCGGGAGGTCGCGGCCGACGGCGGTGGCGAACGCGAACCCCGACGCCGAGTGCCCGGACGGGAATGACCGGGACGACGGCATCTGGACCTGCCTGCCCCGCGGAACCCCGGCCCCGGCCCGGTCGGGGCGCCGACGCGGGTACAGCGACTTGACCCCGACGTTCACGGCGGCCGAGGTGAGGCCGACGGTGAGGATCCCGCGCGCCGCCGCGCGCCGCCCGGCGGGCCCGCCGAAGACGGCCAGCGCGGCCGCGATGCCGAGCCAGATGCGCGACTTGTCCGCGGCGCGGGAAAGCCGCCGGACCGCCGTGTCGAGCTCAGGTGTCGGCGTCGTGGCGATCGCGGTGTAGATGGCGCGGTCGAGGTCGGTCAGCTGGCGCAGGGCTTGCGCGAGGCGCGGGCCGGCTGTTTTCTCCCGCGTGTCGAAGGTGGACATCCGGTGTGGCCTCTCCTCCGGGAGCGTACAACCGGTTACCGAGGTCGTGGAATCATCCTTTCTGGGTGGCCCCGCGACAACTGGCGCGGCACAAAATGCCGGGATGAAAGGCGCGATCGGGCGGCGCCTGGCCGCGTGGCTGGCGCTCGCGACCCTGGCCGCGGCGGTCGTGCTGCTCGCCGTCGGCGCGGTGGTGCACTGGGCCTGGGTCGCCATCGGGCTGGCGGCGCTGCTGGTGGCCGTGGTGGCGGGCTGGTACGTCATCTCCCGGCTCGGGCCCGTGCGCTGGGTGTCGGTTGCCGTCATGGCATCCTCGGCGGGGGTGCTGACCTGGTCCTTCTTCGCGGCCGGCCTGCAGGTGATCTGGGTGATCCTCACCTGCTGCCTCGCCGCGGCATCCGAGGGGTGCGCGCGAGTGGCGCTCGGCCGCGGGCGGCGGGCCACCGCGCCGGAAGCCGCGGTCGCCCCGCGGCAGGCGCGGCCGGTCCTGATCATCAACCCGAAGTCAGGCGGCGGGAAAGCCGGGCACTACAGCCTGGCCGACGAATGCAGGGCCAGGGGAATCGAACCGGTCCTGCTCGGCCCTGGCGACGACCTGACCCAGCTGGCCGAGACCGCGATCGCCGGCGGTTGCGCCATCATCGGGATGGCCGGCGGCGACGGGTCGCAGGCCCTGGTGGCGACGGTCGCCGCGGCGCACGGGATCCCGCACGTGGTGGTCCCGGCGGGCACCCGCAATCACTTCGCCCTCGACCTCGGCCTCGACAGGGATGACGTGATCGGCGCTCTCGACGCGTTCACCGAAGGCGTCGAGCATCGTATCGACCTGGCGGAGGTCAACGGCCGGGTGTTCGTCAACAATGCCTCGCTGGGGCTGTACGCGGCGATCGTGCAGTCCCCGCAGTACCGGGACGCGAAGCTGAAGACGGCGGCGGAGCTGCTCCCGGACATGCTCGGGCCCGATGCCACGCCACTGGACCTGCGCTTCACCGGGCCTGACGGGTCCGAGTACCCGACCGCGCATCTCATCCTCGTGTCGAACAACCGCTACCAGCTCGATGACATCGGCGGCCGGGGCACCCGTGAGCGGCTGGACGACGGCCTCCTCGGCCTCGTGGCGGCCAGGATCGACGGGCCCGCGCAGATGCGGCAGTTCGTCGCGCTGGAGAGCGCCGGGCAGGTGCAGCGGTTCTCCGGCTGGCTGGAATGGGAAGCGCCGCGGTTCGAGGTCCGTTCTGGCGGCCCGGTCGAGATCGCGATCGACGGCGAGGCCCTGACGATGGACCCGCCGCTCGTCTTCGCGTCCAGGCCGGGAGCGCTGCGGGTCCGCATGCCGCGGCACGCCCCGGGCAGGTCGCCGGCGGCCGCCGCGGTCCGTCTCGCGTCGCGATCGACCATCGCCGAGCTCGCGGCGGTCGCGTGGGCAGGGCCCCAGGATGACGCCCAGGCAGCGGGGCGCGGAACCTTACGGCTGCGTGCCCAGCGTGACCGTCGCCGAGGCCGTGCGGCCGTTACGCCAGAACTGGAGCGGGACGGAGTCGCCGGGCTTCTTCGTCAGGGTCAGCTCCTGCAGCTGGACGTTGCTGGTCGCCGGCTGGCCGTTGATGCTGGTGATCACGTCGTCGGCCCGCAGCCCGGCCCTCTCCGCCGGCCCGCCAGGGACCACGGCCCGGACGTACAGCCCCGTGGGAACCTGTCCCTGCGTGGCGTCCTGCGATACCGGGACCGTCTGCACGCCGAAGAAGGCGTGCGTCACCGAGCCGGTCGAGATGATCTCGTCGGAGATCGTCTCGGCGAGATCGACGGGTATCGCGAAGCCCAGCCCGATGCTGCCGCCGCTGGACTCGCCGGAGGCGGAGGGCACGGTGGCGCCCGCCGACGGCACCCCGATCAGCTGGCCGGAGCAGTTGACCATCGCACCGCCGCTGTTACCGGGGTTGATGGCGGCATCGGTCTGCACCGCCGACACCAGCAGCGCCGACGTGTCGTTCTCGCCGGGGACCTCGATGGTCCTGTCCAGAGCGCTGACTATGCCGGAGGTGACGGTGTCCGACAGTCCCAGCGGGGCGCCGAGCACGACGACCGCCTGGCCGACCTGCACCGACGATGACGAGCCCATCGCGATCACCGGAAGGCTGCGCGAGCTGTCGACCTTGATCACGGCGAGATCGGTCAGCGGATCCCGCCCGGTGAGCGTCGCCGGGAGGGTCTGGCCATCGGAGAACTGCACGTCGATCGAACCGCCGGTGGCGGCCGCGGAGATGACGTGGTTGTTCGTCAGGATGTAGCCGTCCGACCTGATGACCTCACCGGACCCGGTGCCCGCTCCCGCGGAGCCCGTCACGGAGATCGTGACGACGGAAGGCAGCACCTTGTCGGCGACCGCGGTGACGTTGCACACGCTCAGCGAGGACGAGCCCAGTCCTGATGCCGATGGGGTGCTGGAGGCTGACGACGAGTTGGTCGCGGCGCCGATGACGCCGCCGATGACACCCCCGACCACCAGCGCCGCACCGAGCGCGGCCCAGGGCACCCACCGGTGCTGGCGCATTGGCATGTCGCCCTCACTTCCCTTCGAGCGCCTGGCTATGCACTGGACTCAGCTTCGCCCCGGACCGAACCGTTCATGTCACCCGGCGCGGGGGATAAATCCGCGCACGCCCAGGCCCTTCGCCCCGCACGGGTGATGCACCCGTGCGCCAGAAAGCAGGATTCTGCAAGCGGAGGTGGTCACCATGCAGTGCGACACGCTCGGCAGGCGGCTGACGGCGGCCTGCGTCGTCACCGCGGCGCTGCTCGCGGGCTGCAGCAGCGGCACCAGCACGCCGGCGGTCTGCACAGACGTCACCAGCCTGAAAGCCTCCGTGCAGAGCCTGAAGGACACCAACGTCAGGCAGAGCGGGCTTTCCGCGGTCTCCGATGAGCTCACGAAGATCCAGCAGCAGCTGACGACCCTGAAGGATGACGCGAAGGGCCAGTACGCGACCCAGATCAACGACCTGTCTAACGCCCTGAACGGCCTGTCGTCGAGCCTTTCGGCGGCCAAGGCGAACCTGACTGGCGGGACGCTGACCGCGGTGGCCTCGGCGGCGGGATCCGTCGTCACCGCGGGGAACAACCTGTTCACGGCCGTGTCGAAGACGTGCTGACGCGGCCGCCGGCCGCGTAGGCTTTCCGCCAGCACGGAAGGAGCGACCGGGTGGCTAAGGACGAGCCAGGCGCGAACATCGCGGAGCTGATCAGGCCGCTGCGGGTCAAGCCGGGATCCCGGGTCAACCTGGCACGGGACTTCGACCCGGCTTACAAGCTGGCAGGCCTCACGAAGAAGGAAAGCGCGGGGCTGCTGCGGACCGGCATCGCGATGCTCGCCGACTATCAGGCGCGGCTGGCCGCCCAGGACACCTACGGAGTGCTGGTGTGCCTGCAGGCGCTGGACGCCGGCGGCAAGGACGGCACGATCCGCCATGTGATGAGCGGGGTTAACCCGCAGGGCGTGCAGGTGAGCAGCTTCAAGGTGCCCTCGGCTGAGGAGCTCGACCACGACTACCTCTGGCGCTACGCGCGCCGGCTGCCCGCGCGCGGCGATATCGCGATCTTCAACCGGTCGCACTACGAGGAAGTCCTCGTGGTGCGGGTGCACCCGGACAACCTCGACCGGGAGAAGCTGCCGCCCGCGTGCAAGGGCAAGGGAGTCTGGGAGCGGCGCTACCGCGAGATCAACGACTGGGAGCGCTACCTCACCGACAACGGGATCAAGGTCGTCAAGCTGTTCCTGAACCTGTCGCGGGAGGAGCAGCGCGTCCGCTTCCTCAAGCGGATCGACCTGCCGGAGAAGAACTGGAAGTTCTCCGCGGCCGACGCACGGGAGCGGGAGCGGTGGGACGACTACCAGGTGGCGTTCTCGCAGATGCTGTCGGCCACGAGCACCGCCTGGGCCCCCTGGTACGTCATCCCGGCGGACCGGAAATGGTTCGCCCGGATCTGCGCGGCCGCGGTGATCGCGCAGACGCTCATCGATATAGACCCGCACTACCCCCAGCTCGGCAAGGAGGAGCGGCGGCAGCTGCTTGAGGTCAAGGCCGAGCTCGAGGCGCAGGCGCCCAAGGGCGCCCCCGCCGATCCGTTCGCGGCCAGGTCCAGGGTCAGTGCACCGTGACGGACGTCCACTGGCGGCCGCCGTCCCGCGTCAGCCAGACCTGCTGGGTGTAGACGCCCTCCTGGACGGCCACCCCGAAGCTGTCGGTGACCGTCGTGCCGGCCAGCGAGAGGCCCGCGTTGGCCTGGCCCGCCGCGCTGGCCAGGCTCGGGCTCTCGTGCCAGCTCGCGCCGCGGTCCCGGGAGATGTAGATGTCCATCCGTGAGCCGGACAGGAAGATCGTGCCGCCCCGGCTCATCGAGGCGCCGCCCAGGTATCCGCCGAACGGCGGGCTGGCCACCTGATGCCATGTCCGCCCGCCGTCTCGTGACAGGTAGGCGGTCTTCAGCTGGTTGCCCGCGCCCGGCTCGCTTCCGCAGCCGAGGAACAGCCAGCCGCCGACGGCGGCGATCGCCCCCGACCAGGCGTGCGGGCACGGCACCGGCAGCGGCCGCCACCGCGCCGAGCCGGTCACCGGCCCGGTAAGCAGGGCTGGCCTGCCCACCTCGCGGGTTGTCTCGAGCAGGTAGCCGACAGGGCCGGAGACCGCGAGCTGCGGGCCCCCGATCCCGGCGCCTGTCATCGCCGTGCCGGGCAGCGGCCGCCAGTCGTCCGTCCCGGCCGCCGCGGCGTAGCCGCGGAACGCGCAGTTGCCCGCGCTGTCACAGCCGCCGATGATCGCGAGCATCCGGCCGTCACTGACGGCGAAGCCCGAGACCTGCCCCGGGACGCGCAGCCGCCGCCAGGTCGCGCCGCCGTCCGTGGTCTGCCACAGGGCAGGGCCGTAGGCCCAGCCGTCCCGGGTGCTGGTGAACAGGATCTGGCCGACGCCGTCCGCGGGCGGGCTGGACTGGGACATGTCCGACAGCGGTGCCGGCGGCCCGGGTACCGCGAACCAGCTGCGGCCGCCGTTCACGGTCTTGCGCATCAGCACCGTCGCCTTGCAGGGGTACGCCTGGTCAGGGCACTGCGGCTGGGCCAGCAGCCAGCCGGTCGAGGGCGACACGAAGCTGACGGACAGCGCGCCGACCGGCTTCGCCTTCGCCGGCGGCGCGGCCGGCGGCGCGGCCGATGACGTGGCTGGTCTCGCTTGGGTTGGCAGCGCCGCCGGCGTGCGCGCGGCACCAGGCGCGGAGCAGGCGGTCGCGGCCAGCAGCGCCGCCGCGATGAGGAAAGCCCGCAGATTTCGCGGCATCGGGTGTGCCCCCTTCGGTCGCTCACCTCATTAGACGGAGGAAAGCGGATTCGGTTGGGGCGCGGCTACGATTCTCTAGTGGGTACCTGGGACGCGGTCGTCGACGTCTCGAACGTGTGCTGGTCGCCGCAGCTGCCGCCGCAAGGCCGCCGGACCCCGTTCTGGCACAGGCTGGAACTGGTCCTCGACGCGTGGCGTGAACTGCACGGCAACGGCGTGCGGTACACGCTCGTGGCCGACGATTCCCTGGTCCGCGCGCTGGACAATCCGGCGGAATACCGCGGGCTCCGCGATAACGGCGAGCTGCTTGTCCGCCCGGTGGCGGATTCGCTGATCCTCGACCTGGCGCGGGACAGCGGACTGCACGTGATAACCCGCGATCACTACGTCGATTACCGGCCCCGGCACCCGTGGATCGAGAATTCGCCGGAGAAGTTCCACTGCTGGAGCATGACGGACGGGCGGGTACGGATAGAGCCGCTGGGCATCGTGCACGCCAGCGCGCAGACGATCTCTCGCGCGATCGAGAGCAAGGATCTGCAGCGGACCAGGATCCATTCCAACGATCCGCAGCACCGGAAGATCCTTGGCACGCGGTGGAAGTGCGTCAACATGCTGTGCGTCGAAGCCGCCCAGTGGCAGGACCAGCTGCTCACCTGGCCGCTCGTCACCCCGGAGGGAACGGTCTTGTGCCCGTCCTGCCACCGTCCGCTGCTCGCGCTGGGACCGCGCGATCCGCTCTACGAGGCGGTCGTCGAGCACCGCGAATCGGGGGCGGAGATCATGCGCTTCCCGCTCGAGGTGAACAGCCCGGTGACGGTGGGACGCGGTGCCGCGATCAAGGGCGTCAACCTCGCAGGCGACCAGGATTCCTTCCGCACCGCGGTCATGCGGGTCAGCAGGCAGCATCTCCTGGTGTGGATAGAGGACCTGAACGGCGCGACCCGGCGGATGGTCGCGGTCGACCTCGGGAGCAGGAACGGGACGGCGGTGGAACGCTGGACAGGCGCGGCCTTCGACCGGCCCAAGCCCCTGCCGCCCAGCAGGGAGACCATCATCGGCTCCAAAGACCGACTCATCCTCGGCGGCACGGTCAACCTGCGCCTGTCCGGCAAGCACTACGTCACCTATCCCGGCAAATCCGAACCCGCCGCGCTGGCGGTTCCCTTCTGGCCAGGCGCGGAGAACAACGCCACCGTGTCGGGCTGACGCTCAGCCGGTCACGCCCACCCGGCCGTTCTCCACGTGGCCGGTGAACCGCCGCGACCAGGACGAGTCCGCGCTCGTCGTGACCGTGAAGTCGTACCAGCCGTCGCACGCCACGGTCGCGGTGATGTCGCCCCGCCATGTTCCCCCGGCCGCTACCTCCTGGGTCAGCGTTCCGCTCGCGTAGTGGCCCGCGGCGATCGTGAACCCGGCCGGCGTGCCCTGGTCGTTGGTGAGCGTGAGCAGCAGGCCGGTCGTGGCGGCGGCCACGTCCTCGGCGTAACCGACGGCCGCCTCGACCGACGCGCCCGCGGTCGTCGCGTCGCCGGCGAAGTCACGCCGGAACCTGTTCGGGCCGAGCAGCGTCAGGTCGTACGCGCCGGCGCCGAGCCCGGCGCCGATATCGACGCGGACGGTCCGCGTCGCGCCGGCCCCGACCGTGTACGGCCACGGCCCGCTCGGGTTGCCAGCGCTGGCGTACACCCACACGTGCATTGCGGAGGTGGCGTAACTGCCGGTGTTCGCCAGCTCGATCGAGACGGCGATGTCGCTGGTCGCGGACGCGCCGAAGCCGGCCACGTTCGCGGCGGCCTGGTACGGGAGCGGGAGGGCGGGACGGGTGCCCGGCTCCTGTGCCGGCAGCGCGTTGGTCATCGGGGCGGGGTTCGGCAGGACCGCGCAGGCGGCCATGCCGATCGGCGAGGACGCCGGGGGAAGGGCGGAAGGCAGCCCGCTGACCGGGTTCGCGAAGTCGAACATGGCGACGAGGTCAGAACACACCTCGCGGCGCCAGGCGCTGATGAACGGGCAGCGGGCGGGCTTGCCGATCGCGGCGCTCCACCGCTCGAGGAACCGCAGGACCGAGGTGTGGTCGGCGACCTCGGAGCTGACGCGGCCGCCCCTGGTCCACGGGGAGATGATCGTCATCGGGACGCGGAAGCCGAGCCCGATCGGCAGGCCCTCGGTCGCCGGGTCGGCGCCCGGGACGTACTCCCCCGCCGTCCCGGCCTCGGGCACGGGCGGCGGCACGTGGTCGAACAGCCCGTCGTTCTCGTCGTAGTTGAGGAAGATCACCGTCGAGTCGAGCACGCCTGGGTACCGGGCGAGCGCCCGCAGCACCATGTCGATGAAGCGCGCGCCGTCCTGCGGCGTCGCGTGCGGATGCTCGGTGTACTCCTGGCTGGGCACGATCCAGCACACCTGCGGGAACGTGCCGGCCTCGAGGTCGGCCAGGATCCCGTCGGCGATCAGCGTGGCGATGTCGCCGGTGCCTTCACCGGAAGGCACCCTTTCGACGGCCGGGTACAGCGGGCTGGACTCGGGCAGGTTCTGGAACTGGGTGAAGTACTCCAGCGCGTTGTCGCCGTAGTTGTCGTATGACTGGTACACCTTCCAGGTGATCCCCGCCTTCTGCAGTTCCTCCGCGTAGGTCGTCCACGACAGGCCCGATTCGTCGCCGCCGTCGTAGGCCGGACCGCCCGCGGTGCCGTCCGGGTCGATCCAGCCGCTCCACAGGTACGTCCGGTTCGGGCCGGTGGCGCTGAACACGGAGCAGTGGTAGGCGTCGAGGATCGTGTAGGCGTCGGCGAGGGCGTAGTGGAACGGGATGTCCTCGCGCGCCAGGTAGCCCATCGTGCGGACGCTGCCCTTGGCCGCGATCCAGCCGTCCATCGTGCCCCCGGCGAACGCCGCCTGCTGGGTGGGCCAGGAGTGATCGAGCTCGTCGTTGCACTGCCCGAGCAGCTGGCCGCGGACCTCGTCGTCCGTCAGCCGCCACGGGTACTGGGCGGAGCCGCCGTTCGGCTGCCTGAAGACGGAGCCGCCGCCGGGGAGGGCGATCGCGGTGCGGTCGCCGAAGCCGCGGACTCCCCGCAGCGTGCCGTAATAGTGGTCGAAGCTGCGGTTCTCCTGCATGAACACGACGACATGCTGGACGTCCGCGAGCGATCCGGTGCGCACGTGGTCAGCTATACCAGGCGAACTGGTCCTGCCAGTCGACGTAGCCGTAGTAGTTCGGCCACGCGCCGGCGAACAGTTTGCTGACGATGCGCAGCGCGGGACCGCCGGTACGCGATGGCAGGCCGGGCGACGAATCCGGCTTGCCGCCGGCCGGGCTGATGAGCCACAGGCCGTCGTCGCGGACGTAGAGCACGAGATCGCCGTCCGCGGACCAGACCGGATCCGCCACACCGGTGCCCGCTCCCGATATCCGCAGCGGGTTGCCGCCCAGGCTGTAGACCCAGAGCCTGCGGGTCGCGTACCAGGCCGCAAGGTTCTGCTGGCTGAAGTCGCCGGGCCAGTCCGCGGTGGCGTGCACGAACGCCAGCGTCGGCTCCCCGGCCGGCGACCACGCCGGGTCGAGGTTCACGGGTCCGGGTATCCCGGCGGGGAATCCGCCGCAGCCGCCGGAAGTCCCGCAGACCAGGATCGTCTTGCCGTTCCACAGGACCCGGTCCCCGCCGGCGACCAGCGCTATGGCACCCGTCGCGACGGCAGGGGGGGTGGTCACGAACGGCTGCCGCGGCAGCGTCGTCGCCAGCGTGACCGGGCGCCCGGCCGCCAGCGGGTAGGAGATGAGCGGGATGCCGTCGGCGGCGATCGAGCCGGAGCCCTGCGGGTCCGCCCAGGCGAGCAGCCCGCCGCCGAACGGCCACCAGCCCCATAGCAGCAGCGCGTCCTTCGTGGACCGGGCGCGGACGACCGGTTTCCCCCCGGCGGCCGGGATTGTTTCCAGCGTGCTGGCGGTGAAGCCTCCTGGGCCGTACTGGATCCCCGTGAACGCCAGCTGGCGCCCGTCCGGGGACCAGGCGATACGGCCCGCGCCGCCGCCGCCAGGCACCAGGTGCGGCGTGCCGCCGGGCCGGATCTCGTACAGCGACTCGCGGCCGCTCGCCGGAGTGGTCACGATGGCGGCGAGCACGTCGGCCGCCGGTGACCAGGAGAACGGCCCCGCGTTCGCCAGCACCGGCCCGGCGTCCTGCCCGTCGGCGCGCGCCAGCCACAGCGTTCCGGTGGGCACCTGCCCGTCAGGGGAGGCGGGTCCGACGAGGAACGCCAGCCAGTCGCCGTCCCGCGACCACGCGGGCTGGGCGGCGCCGGCCGGCGCCGCTACCGCGTGCAGGACCGCGGGCTTGCCGCGCGTCGTCCCGTCAAGCACGTAGAGCCGCCCGGATGACACGAACGCGAGCCGGCCCTGCCCGGCGAACGCGTTCGCGCCGACCGCGGGGACGCCGGCGCTGGCCGCGGCAGACGCCGTGTGCGAGGGGGCGGGCGTCGCTCCGGCCGACGGGACGGCGGACGGAGCGACGCCCGCGGTGCACGCGGCGATCGCGATCGCGCCGAGCGCGATCGCCGCCAGGCCGGGGAGGAATCTGCGCATGCCCTTGAGACGTATCGGAAGGCCGGCTCGTTAGGAGAGGCGAGGGTAGCGGCGGCCCCTGTGTCCTCCACTATGCGCGAGCGGTGCTGGTTTGGGGAGACGCCACTGCCCGTTCGGGATAAGAGCTTTTATTGTTGAGACTCGTGGTGATTCGCCTCATTCTCCTCGCGCTTCTCGCCGTCCTCGCCGTGGTTCCGGTCAGGACAGTGGCGCAGCGAACCGATCTTCCTGCGGCACGGACCGGCCACCTGCACTGGGTCGGGACCTGGGAAGCCGCGGAGGTGGGAGCCGGCCCGTTCGGGCTGTCGCGCACCGGGTTCGACGACGAGACCATACGGGACATCGTGCACTGCAGCGTGGGCGGGACCGAGATCCGGCTCCGGTTCTCCAACGTTTTCGGCACAAGACCGCTCACAATCGACGACGTGCGTGTCGCGCTCGCCTTGCTCGGCGCACGGACGGTGCCAGGCAGCAGCCACCGGGTGTGGTTCGACGGGAGCGACGACGTCACGATCCCGGCCGGGGAACGGGAGTTCAGCGAGCCTGTCCGGATGCGGATCGGGGCCGGGCAGAACCTGGCGGTGTCGCTGTTCGTCGCGGGGGCTACCGGCCCGGCCACCTGGCACCCGGCCGCGATAGCCGCCAGCTACTACTCCACTGCGGGAGATCACAGCGCCTCCGCCAGCGGGCGGGCCTTCCGGCACTGGCTGGGCGCCTGGTACTTCCTTGACGGGGTAGACGTCGTTAACCCGTCGGTGTACGGCGCGGTCGTGACATTCGGCGCGTCCACCAGCGACGGCGTCGGATCCACGTTCAACGCCAACGAGCGCTATCCCGACGACCTGGCCCGCCGATTGCTGCGGCTGCCCGCCGGGCTGCGGCTGTCCGTGCTGAACGCCGGCATCTCCGGGAACCAGCTGCTGGCCAGCGGCAGCATCTCCGGGCCGAGCGGGCTGTCCCGGTTCTACCGGGACGCCATCGACCAGACCGGCGTGCGGGTCATCATCATCTGGGAAGGCACCAACGACATCGGCGACCACAGGAACATGACGGCCGCGCGGCTTATCGCCGGCTACCTGCGGCTGATCGCGGTCGCGCACTCCTATGGCATCGCGGTCGTCGGAGCGACCCTGCAGCCCGACGAGGGCGCGCACTACTACACGGCGCGGGGCAACCGGGTGCGCGAGGAGGTCAACCGCTGGATCCGGACGGGCGGCTCGTTTGACGCGGTGGCGAACTTCGACGCCGTGCTGCGGGACCCGGCCGATCCGGCGGAGCTACTGCCCGGCTACGACAGCGGCGACCACCTGCACCCCAATGACGCGGGGTACCTGGCGGTCGCGGACTCCATCAGCCCCTGGCTGCTCGCCGAACTGGCGACCAGTTACATATTCTCGCCCCGGTAGGAGCCTTATCTTCAGCGGGCGGCGAGTTTTTACAGGAACGGGGATCTGGTCAGAGCAAACACAGAATTTCGGCGCAGGTTCGGCTCATACGGTTTGCGCACACTCGGCCTTATGAGCGAGGTTTCGCAGGCGGAGGCGGCAACAGAGGCCGAGGACGTGGCGGCGCGGGACAGCGCGGCGCCGCAGGTGGAGATCGTGGTTCCCGTGCGGAACGAGGAGCAGGACCTCGGGCCGAGCGTCCGGCGGCTTGTCGCGTACCTGCGGGAGAGCTTCCCGTGCACGGTGCGGGTCACCGTGGCGGACAACGGCAGCACCGACGGGACCTGGGCGGCCGCGTGCTCGCTGGCGGACGAGTTCAGCGAGGTGCGCGCGGTGCACCTCGACCTGCCCGGGCGTGGCCGGGCACTGCACGCGATCTGGTCGGCGAGCGACGCGGAGGTCCTGGCCTACATGGATGTGGACCTGTCCACCGACCTGAACGCGCTGCTGCCGCTCGTCGCGCCGCTGCTGTCCGGGCACAGCGACGTCGCCATCGGGTCGCGGCTGGCGCGCGGCTCGCGGGTGGTGCGCGGCGCGAAGCGCGAGCTCATTTCGCGTTCTTACAACCTGCTGCTGCGGGCCGCGCTCGGCGTGGGCTTCTCCGACGCGCAGTGCGGGTTCAAGGCCATCCGCGCGTCCTCCGCGCGGGCGCTGCTGCCGCTCGTGGCGGACACCAACTGGTTTTTCGATACTGAACTGCTCGTGCTCGCCGAGCGCGCGGGGCTGCGCATTCACGAGGTGCCTGTCGACTGGGTCGACGACGCGGACTCGCGGGTCGACATCGTCTCGACCGCGGTCGGCGACCTGCGCGGCATGGCGCGGGTCGGCTGGGGGCTGGCGCGGGGGACGCTGCGGGTGCCGGAACTGCGGCCGTCGGGTCTTCCCGGGACTGCCGGGGCCGCCGCCGCTCCTGGGCGCTGCGCGGACCCCGGGGCCTGGTCGCGCGGGCTGGCCTGGCAGCTGCCGCGGTTCATCCTGATCGGGATCGCGAGCACGGCCGCCTATGTCGTGCTCTACCTGCTGCTTCGGGGCTTCCTTCCGGCGCAGGCGGCCAATTTCATCGCCTTGCTGCTCACCGCGGTCGGGAATACGGCCGCGAACCGGCGGCTGACATTCGGCGTGCGCGGGCGGGCCGGAGTGGCCAGGCATCAGTTCCGCGGGCTGATCGCGTTCGGTGCCGGGCTGGTGCTCACTTCCGGGGCGCTGGCGCTGCTGCACGCGGCGCAAGCGTCGCCGGGGCGGGGCACCGAAGTCCTCGTGCTCGTGGTGGCGAACCTGCTCGCCACGCTGGTGCGGTTCGCGCTATACCGGGGGTGGGTGTTCGGGGATTCGCCTCCCCCGGCTCCGGCCGCGGCTTGCTCGGCTTCAACTAACTCGACTGGGAGCACACGATGAGCGCCACTACGGCCCCCGTTTGGATGCGGCCAACCGAACGGTTCGAGCTTCAGGCACTGCCGCGCCGGTTCTGGCGCGGGCCGTCGCGCGACCCGGCGTGGGCGCGGCCGGGCCTGTGGTGCCTGCTCGTGGTCACCGGGGTGCTGTACCTGTGGAACCTCAGCCGCAACGGCTACGCGAACGACTTCTACGCCGCCGCGGTGACGGCGGGGACGCGGAGCTGGAAGGCCTTCTTCTTCGGCTCGTTCGACTCGTCCAACTTCATCACCGTGGACAAGACACCGGCATCGCTGTGGGTGATGGAGCTGTCAGCACGGCTGTTCGGCTTCAACGTGTGGTCGATGCTGGTACCGCAGGCGCTCGAGGGCGTGCTGTCCGTCGCCTTGCTGTACGCGGCGGTCAAGCGCTGGTTCGGCCCGGGGGCGGGATTGATCGCCGGCGCTGTGCTGGCCACGACGCCCGCGGCCGCGCTGATGTTCCGGTTCAACAACCCGGACGCGCTGCTCGTCCTGCTGATGACCGCGTCCGCGTACTGCCTGCAGCGTGCCCTCGAACGCGACAGGACACGGTGGCTGGTGCTGGCCGGCCTGGTACTCGGGTTCGCGTTCCTGACCAAGATGCTGCAGGCGTTCCTCGTGCTGCCCGGATTCGGGATCGCCTACCTGTGGGCGGGACCGGCACGGCTGCGGCGCCGGCTGTGGCAGGTGGTGGTCCTTGGCTTCGGCGTCGTCGTCGGAGCCGGCTGGTGGGTGGCGATCGCGCAGCTCACGCCGGCTGCTGACCGGCCCTACTTCGGCGGGTCGACGGACAACAACATCCTCGAACTCGCCCTGGGATACAACGGGCTGGGGCGGCTCGACGGAGTTGAGACCGGGTCGATCGGGTTCAACAGCAGCAGCGTGGGCGGCGGCCCGACCGGGACCGGCTTCGGCGGCGTGACCGGGATCTTCCGGCTGTTCCAGTCGGAGTTCGGCGGCCAGGTGAGCTGGCTGATCCCGGCGGCGCTGATCTCGCTCGCGGCGCTGTTGTGGGTGTCGCGGCGGTCGGCGCGCGCTGTGGTACGCGGGGCGGCGCCGGCGGACAGTGCGGTGCCGGGCACGGCGCCTGGCACGGTACCGGGCGCGGTGCCTGGCACGGTGCCTGGCGTGGTGCCTGGCGCGGTACCCAGCGGGGTCGGGGGCGGGGTCCCGGGCGCTGTCCCGGAGCCGCCTGGATTGAGTTCCCCGACGTCCCGGATGCGGGGGTTCGCCGCGATCTGGGGCGGGTGGCTCATCGTGACCGGCCTGGTGTTCAGCTACATGGAAGGCATCATCCACCCCTACTACATGGTGGCTCTCGGCCCGGCGATCGGCGCGCTTGTCGGCGTCGGTGCCTCGTCACTGTGGCAGGCGCGGCTCGGTATGGCCGGGCGGGTGACCGCCGCGATCGCCATCGCGGTCACCGCCATCTGGTCATACGTGCTGCTCGACCGGACGCCTGCGTGGCTGCCGTGGCTGCGGGGGGTCGTGGTGGTCGCTGGCGTGCTCGCGGTGGTGGCGCTCTTCGCGGTGCCTATCGTGCGGGCTGAGCCTTGGGGACGGTTTGCGGCCTGGGCCTCGATCGCGCCGCTCGGGCTCGCGCTGGTCGCGGGGCTTGCCGGGCCGCTGGCGTATTCGCTCGACACCGTGAACAGCACGCACACCGGGGCGATCCCGAGCGCCGGGCCGCAGGTGACGGGCGCGTTCGGCGGACCGGGGGGTGGCTTCGGTGGCTTCGGTGGAGGGGGCGGCGGCTTCCCTGGGGGTGGCTTCCGCGGGGGCTTCCCCGGCGGCAGTTCGACGGGCGGTAGCACTGGCAGTACTGGCAGCGGTTCCAGCGGAACCGGGTTCGGCGGGTTCCCGGGCGGCGGCTTCCCGGGCGGCGGTTCTGGCCGCACTGGGGGCGGGACCGGGACCGGCGGGTTCGCTGGTGCGCCCGGCGGCCGCTTCCGCGGGTTCGGCGGAGCCGGCGGTGCCGGCGGCGGGTTCGGCGGCGGTCTGTCGGGCGACACGCAGGTGAGCAGCGCCCTGATCAAGCTCCTGGAACAGGACGCGTCGAAGTACAAGTGGATCGCCGCCACGGAGGGGTCCCAGGAGGCCGCGCCGATCGAACTGGCGACCGGTGGCGACGCGGTGCTCGCGATCGGCGGTTTCAACGGCACCGATCCGGCTCCGACGCTGGCGCAGTTCGAGGCGATGGTGGCCAAGCACGAGATCCACTACTACGTTGGCCGCGGCAGCGAGAGCTTCGGCGGCGGCGCTGGCTCGTCAGCTATCGCTTCCTGGGTCGCGGCCCACTTCACCGCGCAGACCGTCGGCGGCGAGACCGTTTACAACCTCACCCAGGAGAAGTAACGGTAGTCAATGAGGATCGACCGTCCGGACGACGGCACTCTTGTGCCCGCCAGGGACGCAGCCGAGATCACCGGAGAGGGAACCGACGTCCGGCGCGGCGCGCCTGATATCGGTTCTCATCCGGCTGATGATCCGGGGCGCGCTGCCATCTACGCCAGATACCAGGCAACGGTCGAGGCCGAGTACCGCATGGCCGCCTCGTACGCCCGCTGGGAGACGGCGAAGGCGAAGCTCGAGGCGCAGTGGGCTCACCATGTCGTGGAGCAGCCCGCAGGGCGGAGCGGCTCTCCTGCATTCTGCACGCAGGAGAGCCGCGAGGCGGTCGAGCGAGGATGCCGGTCGTTCCGCGAGACGGAAGAGAAGATCACCACGCCAGCCATGAGCCGCATCGAAGCCGCAGATCCGCAGCGCTGCCTCGTCGGCCTTGAGCGTCGCTGTAAGGGCGAGGACCGGATCATGGAAAAGGTTGCCCGGCAAATGGAGGCGCAGGCGGACCTCACGCCAGCCGAAGCCCTTGCATCGGTCAAGGACGCTATACGGTACACCTTCCGGTATTCGGAGGATCGCTACACCGAGGGCGTGAACGCGGACATCGACCGCCTCAAGGCAGCTGGGTTCGCACTGGTTGAACTTCGCAA
>JASHXJ010000101.1 GCA_030043595.1 Trebonia sp. | reverse complement strand
CATCAGCTCTCACACCAGTAAGCCACCGAGGTGATTACCATCTGCCGCACCAGTCCCTGCTGTTGTCTTTGTATGCGCGCCGCCCACTTCGGCGCCCGATTTGCCCTGGTATGTCGTGCGGAACTCATACAAAGGCATGCAGGGAGCGCTTCCGCGGCCCGTATCGGGGGAGCCGCGCGCCCCTCTGGGCCCCGCGGGTAGGCTGGCCGCCATGTCACGACCAGATGGCCGGGCCGCGGACGCGCTGCGGCCGGTGCGCTTTACCCGCGGGTGGCTCGATCACGCCGAAGGGTCAGTGCTTGTCGAGTTCGGCGGGACGCGGGTGCTGTGCGCGGCGAGTGTGGCCGAAGAGGTGCCGCGCTGGCGGCGGGGCAGCGGGCTCGGCTGGGTGACCGCCGAGTACGCGATGCTGCCCCGGGCGACGAACACGCGTGGCGAGCGGGAGTCGGTCAAGGGGCGCCTCGGCGGGCGGACCCAGGAGATCTCGCGGCTTGTCGGGCGCGCGCTGCGGGCGTGCGTGGACTACAAGGCGCTGGGCGAGAACACGATCATCATCGACTGCGACGTGCTGCAGGCAGACGGCGGCACGCGGACGGCTGCGGTGACAGGCGGCTACGTCGCGCTGGCCGACGCCGTCGCGTGGCTGCGGGCCCGTGGCCGGTGCAAGGGGTCACCGCTGGTGACTTCGGTGTCGGCGGTGAGCGTGGGGATCGTGGACGGCGAGGCACGGCTCGACCTGTGCTACGAGGAAGACTCCGCGGCGGAGACCGACATGAACGTGGTCTGCACGGGGTCCGGCGAGTTCGTCGAGATCCAGGGGACCGCCGAGCGCGAGCCCTTCGGGCGCGGGATGCTGACCACGCTGCTCGACCTGGCCGAAACGGGGTGCGCGGAGCTTTCCAGGCTGCAAACCGAAGCGCTCAATGGCTGATCCGGCAGGGCCGCCCTCGCGCCTTGTCCTGGCGACGCGCAATGCCGGCAAGATCGCCGAGCTGTCCCGGATCCTGGACGCGGCCGGGTTCGCTGACGGCCTGGCCGGCCTTGAGTCGTTCCCCGGCGCGCCGGATGTTCCAGAGACCGGCCTCACGTTCGCCGAGAACGCCCTGCTCAAGGCGCGTGCCATCGCCGCCTACACGGGTCTGCCGGCGGTCGCCGACGATTCGGGGCTGTGCGTGGACGCGCTGCACGGCATGCCCGGCGTGTTCTCCGCCCGCTGGTCGGGCAAGCATGGCGACGACAAGGCCAACCTGGACCTGGTCCTGGGCCAGCTTTCCGACGTCGACGCCCGCGGCGCCCAGTTCGTCTGCGTCGCGGCGCTGGTCCTGCCCCCCGAGGTCCACGATGCCGCCCGCAGGGAGTGGACCGCGACGGGCGTGCTGGCCGGCTCGCTAACCCGCGCGCCCCGCGGCAGCAACGGCTTCGGCTACGACCCGATCTTCGTTCCCGAGGGCGCGTCGCTGACCACGGCGGAGCTCGCCCCCGGGAAAAAGGACGCGATCAGCCACCGCGGTCGCGCCTTCCGGGCGCTAGCCCCCGTCATCGCCGCCCAGGTCAGCCAGCCCTAGCGCGGTCCTTCAGTCAGGCTTCGCGGCGCTGCCTGGCCAGTTGAGGTTCGACGTCAGCTCTGGCTGCGCGCCGGTAAACGCACCCGCGGCGGTGGTGTCGCCGCGCAGCTGATAGGCCAGCCATGCGGTGGCGTAGCCGAGTCCGCCGTGCGGGTGACCGCCGTTCGCCGCGTTCTGGATCGAGTCGTGGTCCGCGGGCCGGCCGCCCGAGCAGGGCCGGGTCGTACGTTCCGATGCACGGCCGGCTGGCCGGAAGCGATACGGTGGGCTATCCCGGCTGTGCGGCCCCGCCCGGTGAGGAGGAAGCCCGGTGACCCGAGAACGGCTCGAACCTGGCGACGAGGCGCCGGATTTCACGCTGCCCGACGCTGACGGCACCCTTGTCTCGCTGTCGTCGCTGCGCGGCCAGCGGGTGATCGTCTACTTCTACCCGGCGGCGATGACTCCTGGCTGCACCAAGGAGGCCTGCGACTTCAGCGAGAGCATGCCGGACCTGGCGGCGGTCGGGCTGACCGTGCTCGGGATATCCCCGGACGCGCCCGCGAAGCTGGCGAGGTTCCGCGAGAAGGAGGGGATCACGTTTCCCCTGCTGTCTGACCCCGACCGCACCGTGCTGTCCGCGTACGGGGCGTACGGCGAGAAGATGAATTACGGCAAGACGACGATGGGCGTGATCCGCTCGACGTTCGTCGTCGGCGCCGACGGGACGGTGCAGAAGGCGTACTACGGCGTCAAGGCCACCGGGCACGTCGAGCGCTTGCGGAAGGACCTGGGCGTCTGACTCTCAGGTAGGCTTCGGCCCGGGCGTGCGCGCCTGGGCTGGCACGCGGGCGTGGCGAAATGGCATACGCGGCAGGTTTAGGTCCTGTTGGTGGCGACACCGTGGGGGTTCAAGTCCCCCCGCCCGCACCCCGGCCCGCGCGAACGGCGCGCGGGCAAGGCTAGCCGCCGATCATGCCCGGCTCGGGCTGGATCATGTTGATGATGTTGCAGGGCTTGCCGATCACGCCGAACTCGTACATGGCGTCCGCCACGCGCTGCATTACCGGTACGTCCATGACCAGCGGGTACGTGTCGATCGTCATCGTCGCGGCGACGACTTTCGACACGGTGTAGGGCTCGGGGAGCGCCTCAAGCGACTTCTCCACCGCGGCGCGGTCGGTGTCCGCGATCTGCTGGCCCTGCTTGAGGGCGCGCAGGAACGCTGCCACCGTGTTCGGGTTCGCCCGCACCCACTGCTCGGTGCCGATGTAGGCGCCGATCGGGAAGTCCTGCAGCGAGCCCTGGTCGAAGTCGGCCAGCTGGACGGCGCCGAATGTCTGTTCCGCGATCGTCCCGAACGGTTCCGGCAGCCACGCGACCTCGATCTTCCCTGTCGCCAGGTCCGTCAGCAGTCCAGGGAAACCCGTCGGAGGCACGACCTGCGTGATGTCCTTGAGGTTCAGTCCCTCTTCCTGGAAGAGCGAGCCGAGCAGCACCTGCCCGATGTTGTTGATCGAGTTGATGCCCACCGTCGCGTGGTACTTGGCCATGTCCGCCACGGTCTTGATCTTGGAGGTGGGCAGCACGTACAGCGCCTGATTGCCGGCCTGCATCTGCGACCCGTCCGCGATGATGCGCATGTCGATCGGGCGCACGTCGGTGCTCCCGGGCTCCGCGTACTTGCCTGCGATCTGGGCGAGGATGAACGAGACATAGTTTCCCGCCACGATCTGCGCCTTGCCGGTCTGCAGGTCGCCCATCCCGTACTCGCCGCCGTTGATCGGGACGATCTTGACGGTCAGCCCCTGCTGTGCGAAGAACCCGTCCTCCTGGGCGATGTACATCCCGGCCTCGTCGGCGGTCGGCACCGCGTCGACCACGATGCTGGACTGCTCCGGCGGCGGTCCGGAGTCCACGCTGCCGCTGCCCCCGCTCGAGCAGCTGGCCAGGACGGCAACGGTAAGGGCAGCAAGCAGGGAGTATGCAAGTTTGTATATGGGCCTCATGGCGCTCCCATCGTCAATCACGAGAGAGTAGTCGAGCCGGGCCGCGAAAGATGCCCACTTTACCGTTTGCTACCGTTATCTTTCACTCCGTGCGATCGGGTATCACGACAGTGAACAGAGGGACGGCGCAGGACGGTCGGTAGCGGCGCCAGGGGCGGAAGCGGCGGGCCTGGCGGGATGCCTTCGGGAGCGGGAATAGAGTGACGCCATGGCTGACACCGAGATCGACACCACCAGGCAGGCGCCGGAGAAGCAGGCCGCGGAGAAGCAGGCGCCCGAAGAGCTCGTCAGCGAGATCGAGCGCACCCGCGCTGAGCTCGCGCGGACGATCGACGAGATCTCCGACCGGGTGAGCCCGGCCAAGGTGGCGCGCCGCACCACTGACCGCCTGCGCGAGCGGATCGGCCAGGTCGACCCGCTGATCGGCGGCGCCGTCGCGCTGGCCGCCGTCAGCGTCGCCTGCTACCTGGTCTGGCGGCGCCTGCGCAAGTAGCGCTCAGCCAGCGCTCTTGGTCAGCTCGTCGTACTCGACAGCGGTCAGCAGGCCGGGCGGCAGCGCCGCCTCGCCGTCGGTCCCGACCGCCACCCGAACCCGGAACATCCAGCCCGCGCCGTACGGCTCCGCGTTGACCAGCCCGGGGTCGTCGTCGAGTTCCTCGTTGACCTCGGTGACCTCGCCGTCCACGGGGGAGTACAGGTCACTGACGGACTTGGTGGACTCGACCTCGCCGCACGGCTCGCCCGCGGTCACCGTGGATCCCACCGCCGGCAACGAGACGTACACCACGTCGCCGAGCGACTGTGCGGCATAGTCAGTGATTCCGACCGACGCGCTGTCGCCGTCGATCGCCACCCACTCATGCTCCTCGGTGTAGCGGAGCTCGGCGGGAACGCTCATCGTTGCTTACTCCTGTCGTAAAACGGCAGCTCTGTCACGTCGGCCGGCTCGGTCTTACCCCTGATATCTATCCCGAACGGTCCCGTCGCTCCTGTCTCAACGTACGCCATCGCAATCGGCGCTCCCAGCGTCGGCGACGGCGCGCCGCTCGTGACCACGCCGACTCGCCCGCCCGCCTCGGACAGCACCGCGTAGCCATGCCGCGGCACCCGCCGCGACCTGGCTACCAGGCCGGTCAGCACCTGGCGCGGGCCTTCCGCGGCCCGCGCCGCCAGCGCCTGCCTGCCGACGAAGTCCGCAGGCTTGTCTAGCCTCACCACTCGTCCAAGCCCCGCCTCGTACGGAGTCACGTCCGGGCCGAGTTCGTTGCCGTACAGCGGCATGCCGGCCTCCAGCCGGAGCGTATCGCGCGCGGCGAGCCCGGCGGGCACGAGGCCTGCCGGGCCGGCCTCGGTGAGCGCTGTCCAGACGCGCTCGCAGTCCCCGGCCGCGCAGAAGACCTCGAAGCCGTCCTCGCCGGTGTACCCGGTCCGCGCGACCCATGCCGGGCGGTCGGCGACGGAGCCGTACGAGCCCGCGTAGTAGCGCATGGCGCCCAGCTCCAGATCGGTGACCGCGGACAGGATGCGCGCTGCGTTCGGACCCTGGATGGCGATCAGCCCCGTCGCGGCCGTCTCGTCGTGCACCTGCGCACCGGGGGTCCGGGAGCAGCGCCGTTGCAGCTCCCCGAGCACCACAGCGGTGTTGGCCGCGTTCGCGACCACGAGGAACCGCTCTGGATCGCTCCCCTGCCGGTAGATCACGAGGTCGTCGAGGACGCCGCCGTCCGGCGCGCACAGCATCGTGTAGCGGGCGCGGCCGGGCGCGAGTGCCGATGGCCACCCCACCACCGCGTAGTCGAGCGCGGCGCCGGCGCCGGGGCCGGTCACCGCGATCTCGCCCATGTGCGACAGGTCGAACAGCCCCGCGCCGGAGCGGACCGCGTTGTGCTCGGCGGTCTCGCTCGAGTACCGCAGCGGCATGAGCCATCCGGCGAACTCGGTCATGGTCGCGCCGAGCCGCTCGTGCACGGCGCGCAGCGGGGTGTCCCTCGGTTGCGAAGTCACGCCGGAATGGTATGCCGTAGGCATGACGACGCCATATACCTCAGCGCAGGTCACCGCCGAACTCGCCGCCACGCCCGGCTGGGAGCTGGCGGACGGGCAGCTCAGCCGGACGGTGACCCGCAAGGATTTCCGCGACGCGCTGCTGTACGTGAACGCGGTCGGCTACCTCGCCGAGCGGGCCAACCATCATCCGGACGTCGCGATCTCCTGGAACACGGTGACACTGACCGTGGTCACGCACTCGGCGGGCGGGCTCACAGCGAAGGACTTCGCGCTCGCCCGCCAGGTCAGCGACCTGGGCTGACCGCCAGGTCGCGGGAGCCGTTCGCCTCTCGCCCCCGCATGGCGGACAATGGCCGGGTGGAATTGACGCCAGCACCGGGCGAACCCCGTGACGTGGTCATTCTCGGCTCGACCGGGTCGATCGGCACCCAGGCGCTCGACATCGCGCGACGCAACCCCGGCCGGTTCCGGGTGCCCGCGCTCGCGGCCGGCGGCGGGAACCCGGGCCTGCTCGCGCGGCAGGCGGCCGAGTTCGGTGCGGCGGCGGTGGCGGTGGCCGATCCGGACGCCGTGCCCGCAGTCCAGGCGGCATTGAAAGAAGAATTTTCCCGAACGAAGGGTGGCGACTCCCCGCGGCACCGCCCTCCCGAGCTGCTGGCGGGCGAGGACGCGGTGTGCCAGCTCGCCGCCTGGCCCTGTGACGTCGTGCTGAACGGGGTGACCGGCGCCGCCGGCCTGCGCGCGACGCTGGCCGCGCTCGAGGCCGGCCGGACGCTGGCCCTGGCGAACAAGGAGTCGCTGATCATCGGTGGCCCGCTGGTGACAAGCCTGGCCAAGCCCGGGCAGATCGTGCCGGTCGACTCGGAGCACTCGACGATCGCGCAGTGCCTGCGCGCAGGCCGCGCGTCGGAAGTCCGGCGGCTCATCCTCACCGCGAGCGGCGGCCCGTTCCGCGGCTGGCCGCGCGAGCAGCTTGCCGCGGTCACCCCGGAGCAGGCGCTCGCGCACCCGACCTGGACCATGGGGCCGCTGGTCACGGTCAACTCGGCCACGCTGGTGAACAAGGGCCTTGAGGTAATCGAGGCACACCTGCTGTTCGGGTTCGGGCTGGACAGGATCGACGTGGTGGTGCACCCGCAGTCGATCGTGCACTCCATGGTTGAGTTCGCTGACGGCGCAACGATCATCCAGGCCAGCCCGCCGGACATGCGCATACCGATCGCGCTCGGCATGGCCTGGCCGGAGCGGGTGGCCGGCGCAGCGCCGGGACTCGACTGGACCTCGGCCGCCTCGTGGACGTTCGAGCCGCTGGATGACCGGGCCTTCCCCGCGGTCGCCCTGGCCCGCGAGGCGGCACGGCTGGGCGGGACCGCTCCCGCCGTCTACAACGGCGCCAACGAGGCATGCGTGGCGGGCTTTCTCGCGGGGAGTATCTCGTTCCCGAGGATCGTTGACACCGTCGCGCGGATAATCTCTGAGCACGGGACGCCGCGAACCACGCTGCCCGGCCTTGAGGACGTGCTGGCGGCAGACGCCTGGGCACGGGCCCGGGCACAGGAGCTCAACCGGTAGGGAGGAGCGCAGATGGACCTGCTCGGCTGGCTCATCTTCCTGTTCGCCCTGCTGTTCTCCGTGATGCTGCACGAGAGCGGCCACTTCGCGGCCGCCAAGCACTTCGGCATGAAGTGCACGCGCTACTTCGTGGGCTTCGGCCCGACCGTGTGGTCCACCCAGCGCGGCGAGACCGAATACGGCATCAAGGCCCTCCCGCTCGGCGGGTTCGTCAAGATCGTCGGAATGACGTCGATGGACGACGTCGACCCCGAGGACGAGCCGCGGTCGTTCCGCCGCGCTCCCGCGTGGCAGCGGCTCATCGTGCTGGCCGCCGGGTCGTTCATGCACTTCGTCCTCGCGGGTTTGCTGATATTCGGGCTCGCGCTCGGCATCGGCATCGAGAACGACAACACGACGCAGCTGGGCACGGTCGCGGCCTGCGTCCCGCCAACCGAGCAGGCCCTGCTCAACGGGACCGCGTGCACGTCCAGCGACGCGCGCTCGCCGGCCTCGCTGGCGGGCCTGAAGGTGGGCGACCGGGTGACGTCGTTCGACGGCGTGGCGGTCGGCAGCTGGGACCAGCTCGCCGACGTGATCAAGGACGCCAAGCCGGGGAGCCGGGTGACGCTCACCGTCGATCGCGACGGCCGTTCGGTGACGCTGCACGCGACGCTGGCGGGGGTCAAGGGCCGCAGCGGCGGCTACCTGGGGATCGCGGCGACCACGGTGTTCCAGACGACCGGCCTGCTCGGGGCGATCACCTATACGGGATCGGGTTTCGCCCAGGTGATCTCCGGCTCCGCGGAAGCCCTGGCTCAGCTGCCGAGCGCGGTGCCGCAGCTCTTCGCCAAGGACCGCTCCTCGACCGACGCGGGCAACGTGAGCAGCGTGGTGGGCGCGGCCAGGGAGACCGGCCAGGCGGTAGCCGCCAACGTCGGCTGGCAGTACAAGGTGAGCTTCGTGCTGCTGCTGATCGCGTCGCTGAACATCTTCGTCGGCGTGCTGAACATGCTGCCGCTGCTGCCGATGGACGGCGGGCACGTCGCGGTCGTGCTCTGGGAGCGGCTGAGGGCGTGGCTGGCCCGGCTTCGCGGGCGGCCCGACCCGGGTCTCGTGGATTACCGCAAGCTGGTCCCGGTGAGCTTCAGCATCTTCATGGTCCTGGTTTTCTTCGGCATGATGCTGATCCTCGCGGACATCGTCAATCCGGTGAACATCGGATAGCGACCTGACGCGAGGGTCAGGGAGCGCCGATAGCATCCCTGCTCCCTGAGCGACAATAGGACCGCGGTGTACGCCACTGCAGTGTTTGCGAACCACGGGTGCGCAACCGACGGGATGGGATAAATGAGCGTTGACCTTGGCATGCCAGCCACACCTCCGGCGCCGCTCGCGGACCGCCGGAAGTCGCGCCAGCTCATGGTGGGCAACGTGCCCGTGGGCGGCGGGGCGCCGGTATCGGTCCAGTCGATGACCACCACGCTGACCGCGGACGTGAACGCGACCCTGCAGCAGATCGCTGAGCTGACGGCGACCGGCTGCCAGATCGTCCGGGTGGCCGTGCCGTCCCAGGACGACGCGGACGCGCTCGCCGCGATCGCGAAGAAGTCGCAGATCCCGGTCATCGCCGACATTCACTTCCAGCCCAAGTACGTGTTCGCCGCGATTGACGCTGGCTGCGCCGCGGTCCGGGTGAACCCGGGCAACATCAAGCAGTTCGATGACAAGGTCGCGGAGATCGCGCGGGCCGCCGCCGACGCCGGCGTCCCGATCCGGATCGGCGTGAACGCCGGCTCGCTGGACAAGCGCCTGCTCGCCAAGTACGGCAAGGCCACTCCGGAGGCGCTCGTCGAGTCGGCCCTGTGGGAGTGCTCGCTGTTCGAGGAACACGGCTTCCGTGACATCAAGATCTCGGTCAAGCATCACGACCCGGTGGTGATGATCCAGGCCTACCGGCAGCTCGCGGCCCAGTGCGAGTACCCGCTGCACCTCGGCGTGACCGAGGCGGGCCCGGCGTTCCAGGGCACGATCAAGTCGGCGACCGCGTTCGGCGCCCTGCTGTCGCAGGGCATCGGCGACACGATCCGGGTCTCGCTGTCCGCGCCTCCGGTGGAGGAGGTCAAGGTCGGCATCGGCGTCCTGGAGTCGCTGGGCCTGCGGCAGCGCGGCCTGGAGATCGTCTCCTGCCCGTCCTGCGGCCGGGCCCAGGTCGACGTGTACAAGCTGGCCGATGAGGTGACCGCGGGCCTGACGGGCCTTGAGGTCCCGCTGCGGGTGGCGGTGATGGGCTGCGTGGTGAACGGCCCGGGCGAGGCGCGGGAAGCCGACCTTGGCGTCGCCTCGGGGAACGGCAAGGGGCAGATCTTCGTCAAGGGCAAGGTGGTGGCCACCGTGCCCGAGTCCAGGATCGTGGAGACCCTCATTGACGAGGCGATGCGGCTGGCAGAGCAGGCCGGGGAGCAGGACGCCGAACCCGGCCAGCCGATCGTCACGGCGTACTGACCTAGACGAGGACCTCGCTTACCCGGCCGGTCATCGCGGCGTGCGCCTCGGCAGGCAGCAGGCCGTCGGTGACAAGCACGCTGACCTCGTCCAGGGTCGCGAACGAGGCCAGGCTGACCACGCCCCACTTGGTGTGGTCAGCGAGGACGACGACACGGCGCGCCACCTTGATGAACGCGCGGTTGGTCTCGGCTTCGGCGAGGTTCGGCGTGGTGAGGCCGGCCTCGGGGTCGATCCCGTGACAGCCGAGGAACAGCGTGTCGAAATGCAGCGACCGGATCGTCAGGTCCGCCACCGGGCCGACCAGCGCGTCCGACGCTGTGCGGACCCCGCCGGTCACCACGATCGAGCCGCCTTCCGGGCCCCGGCCGCCGCTGAACAGGTTGGCAACACGCAGCGAGTTAGTGACGATGGTGAGCCCTGGCACGTCGAGCAGGCACTGCGCCAGCGCGAACGTGGTGGTCCCGGCAGAGAGCGCGACCGCGGTGCCGGGCCTGACGAGGCTCGCCGCGGCCCGGGCAATTGACGTCTTCTCCGGCCGCTCGAGCACGAGCTTGTCTTCGAAGCCGGGCTCGTGGGCGCTGTGCGAGCCGGGCAGAACCGCCCCGCCGTGGACTTTCTCCACGAGCCCATCCCTGGCGAGAACCTCGAGGTCCCGCCTTATCGTCATGTCAGAGACGCCTAGCTGCTGTGTAAGGTCGCTAACCCGTGCGCTGCCGTCGCTTCTGACGGCTTGCAGAATCAGCGATTGACGATGTCTGGCAAGCATTCACTACCCCCTCAATAGTGTCCGAACAGTTCAAAGTATGACGCGTATCGGCATGTTCGGTTACGACTTTGCGTGTGCGAAATCTACGCAGAACGCGAGAAGGAATTCGGCCTCGCATGCCGTACCTGATCTCGTTACTACACCGTTACTGCATCGCCGCAAGCGGTAGCGCCACGTATCGAATTCGCGGCGGCGCGTATCGAATTCGACGAGTGCCCATACGGAATTCGCGACCCACGGCGGCGGCATCTTGTCAGAAGCGGTCCGGGTCATCGGGCAAGATGGGTGCATGTGGGTTTCCCGCCGGGTCACGGCGACCGCGGCCGCGCTTGCCGCGCTGGCCGTGACAGCCGCCACCGCCTGCTCGCCCGCGACGCCGTCGCAGGCACCCAGCCAGGACAGCGGCACCACGGCCGGCCCCGGCTCTTCCGCGCCAGGAGGCGGGATCGTCCCGACGTCGAGCACCCTGCACTGGCAGCAATGCACCGGCCAGCTGGCCGGCCTGGAGTGCAGTTCGCTGCAGGTGCCGCTCAACTACGCGGACCCAGGCGGCCGCACGATCACGCTCGCGCTGTCCATGGTCCCGGCGACGGCGCCGAAGAGCCAGCAGCAGGGCGTGCTGCTCGTCAACCCGGGCGGGCCCGGCGGATCGGGCCTGTCACTGGCCGGCGCCGTGGCGGCGGGCATCAGCCCGCAGGTGGCCGCCGAATACGACATCGTCGGCTTCGACCCGCGCGGTGTCGGCGCGTCCGTCCCGGCGCTGACGTGCGACCCGACCTTCTTCGACGGGGTGCGCCCGGACTACATCCCGTCGAGCGCGGCCGCCGAGCAGGTGCTGATCAACCGGGCTAAGACGTACGCGGCGGACTGCGAGAAGCGGTTCGGCTGGCTGCTGCCGTATATGACCACCGAGAACGTGGCACGCGACCTCGACAGCATCCGCAAGGCCTTCGGCGTCCAGCAGATCAGCTACTACGCGTTCTCATACGGCACGTACATCGGCCAGGTTTACGCCACCCTGTTCCCCAGCCGGATCCGCCGGATGGTACTGGACAGCACCGTAGACCCGACGGGCGCCTGGTATACCGACAACATCGACCAGGACTACGCCTTCGAGCAGCGGCTGCAGGCGTTCTTCGCGTGGATAGCGCAATACGACGCCACGTACAACCTGGGCTCGACCGCGGCCGAAGTCCAGGCCGCCTGGTATGAGGCCCGCAACCGGCTGGAAGCGCACCCGGTTTCCAGCCCGGACGGCGGCGGCCCGCTGATTGGCCCGGACGAATTCGACGACACGTACCTGGTCGGCGGATATCAGGACACCTTGTGGCCAGGCCTGGCCGAGGCGCTGTCACAGTACCTGAACAACGGGTCGTCCAGCGCGCTGATCGCCCAGTACCAGGAGTACGGCGTGCAGAACGAGAACGAGTTCGCCGTCTACAACGCGGTGGAATGCGCGGACGTGAACTGGCCCCGGAACTGGGCGAAATGGCAGGCCGACACCGAGCGGGTGTACAAGACGGCGCCGTACGAGGCCTGGGACAACGCCTGGTACAACGCGGCGTGCGCGTTCTGGCCGGTGCACGGGCCGGCCGAGCCGCT
>JASHXJ010000100.1 GCA_030043595.1 Trebonia sp. | reverse complement strand
CCCAGCGCGGCGGCCAGCGCCACCCCGGCCACGAGCAGCCGCCGGGCCGGGGTCGCCCAGCATGACCGCAGAACAGACCTGACATGGAAATGCAGACGCGACAGGCCGTTCGCGCTTCGCCCAGCTGACATGCTTCCTCTTCCCGGAACCCGCTAGCAATAAGTCGTCGGCCCGCCTGTGCGACGCCCCAAAGCGGGTGCGGGGATTAGATGTCAGCAAAGACGCGGGCTAAGTTTCAGTTAGCGCCAACCGGGAAGATCATCTTCCCTGGACCTTGTCGCGGTCAATAGCCAAGGTGGGTCATTGGCGAAGTTCCGGCAGTTAGCGTCGCTAATTGACAAACATGGAATCACGCACGGTCGCGGAACGCGAAAAAGTGGCTGTCTTTCACGGTGCCGGTCAGCCGTAGAACAGGCGGTCCATGACGGCGCGGGCGCGCCGGGCGGTGCGGCGGTAGTCCTGCTCTAGAGCCAGCGCCGGGGTGTCGCCCCACGCGGCGAGGGCACCAGGGGCACCGGGGGAGCCAGGGGCGCCGGAGCCTCCGGCCAGTGCCGCACCGGGGCTGCCGTTGCCGGCGTCGGCGCCCGGGGCGGCGGAGCCCTTGTAGCCCAGCAGCCGGGCGACCGCGGTCAGCTCGTCGTGCCGGGCGGGCAGCGAGTCGCCCGGGCGGCCGCGCACCAGCATGATCGCGTTCCTGATCCGGGCGGCGAGCTGCCAGGACGCGCTGAGCGCGGCGGCGTCGGCGGCCTCGACCAGGCCTGCCCCCACGGCCGCCTCCAGCGCGTCCAGCGTCCTGGTCGTGCGCAGTTCCGGTACCGCGTGCCCGTGCCGCAGCTGCGTCAGCTGTACCGTCCATTCGACGTCGGACAGCCCGCCGGGGCCGAGCTTGACGTGCAGCGCGCGGTCCGCGCCGCGCGGGATGCGCTCGGCTTCCACCCGCGCCTTGATCCGCCGGATCTCCCGCACGGCCTGCTCGCTGATCCCGCCCGCCGGGTACCGGGCCTGGTCGGCCAGCGCGATGAACTCCGCGCCGAGCCGCTCGTCGCCGGCGGCGAACTCCGCGCGCAGCAAGGCCTGGGACTCCCACGGCGCCGCGCGCCGCCTGTAGTAGGCGCGGCACGCCGCCAGGCTGCGCACCAGCGGTCCCTGACGTCCCTCCGGCCGCAGGTCCGGGTCCACGAGCAGCGGCGGGTCCGGCGCCGGGATCTGCAGGAGGCGGCGCAGCTCCGCGCCCACCGCCTGCGCCGCGTCCGAGGCCGCGCGGTCGCCGGCCGCGTCGAGTCCGGACAGCGGGTCGTGCACGAAGATCACGTCGGCGTCGCTGCCGAAGCCGCTCTCGTGCCCGCCGTACCGGCCCATCGCGATCACCGCGAACCGGGTCGGCAGCGGCGTGCGCAGCTCCATCTCGATCTTCGCGATCGTGGCGGCGAGCACCGCCTCCAGCGTGGCCGTCGTGATCGCGGTCAGCGCCTCCCCGGTCCCGGCCAGGTCGGCCAGCCCGAGCACATCGGCCGCCGCCACTCGCAGCAGCTCGCGTCGCCGCAGGGACCGCACCGCGACTGCCGCCTGCTCGGCATCGGCTTCGTGCCGCCTTGCCGCCGCCATCATCTCCGAACGAAGCGGGCCGGCTCCCCTGGGCACAAGCTCCGCGTCGTCGGCGAAGATGGCCACCGCTTCGGGTGCGCGCAGCAGCAGCCCTGTCGCGTACCGGCTCGACGCCAGCACGTAAGCGATCCGCTCGGCCGCCTTGGTCTCGTCGCGCAGCAGCCGCAAGAACCAGGGTGTCTCCCCCAGCGCCTCGCTGACCTGCCGGAACGCGAGCAGGCCCGCGTCGGGTTCGGCCGCGTCGGCGAACCAGCCGAGCAGCACGGGCAGCAGCGTCCGCTGGATCGCCGAGCGGCGCCGCAGTCCCGAGGTCAGCGCCTCGATGTGCCGCAGCGCGCCTGCCGGGTCGGCGTAGCCGAGCGCCTCCAGCCGGGCGCGGGCCGCCTCCGGGGTGAGCCGTGCCGCCTCGGAAGGCAGCCGGGCGACCGCCTCGAGGAGCGGCCGGTAGAACAGCTTCTCGTGCAGGCGGCGCACCAGCCGCGCGTGCCTGCGCCAGGAGTCGGTAAAGGCCTGCTCCGGAGAGAAGGCCGGACCGTTCGGAATAGCGGAAGGCGGCATCATCGCCCGCCCCAGCCTGCGAAGTACGGCGGGGTCCTCGGGCAGGGTGTGGGTGCGCCGCAGCTGGTAGAGCTGAAGCAGATGCTCGGCCTGCCGCAGGAACCGGTAGGCGGCGGCGAGGTCGTCGGCGTCGGCGCGGCCGACGTAGCCGCCCGCGGCCAGCGCCGCCAGGGCAGGGAGCGTCGCCGGGACGCGCAGCCGCTCGTCGGTGCGGCCGTGCACGAGCTGCAGCAGCTGCACGGCGAACTCGATGTCGCGCAGCCCGCCCGGACCCAGCTTGAGCTCGCGGCCCGCCATGTTCTTCGGCAGGGTGGACACGACCCGGCGGCGCATCGCCTGGACGTCCTCGACGAAGTTCTCCCGCTGCGACGCCTGCCAGACCAGCGGGGCGACCGCGGTCGCGTATTTCTCCCCCAGCGTCAGGTCGCCCGCGACCGGGCGGGCCTTGAGCAGCGCCTGGAATTCCCAGGTCTTGGCCCAGCGGTCGTAGTACGCCTGGTGGCTGGCCAGCGTGCGGACGAGCGGGCCGTCCCTGCCTTCCGGGCGCAGGTTCGGGTCTACGGGGAAGATGCTGCCTTCCGGGGTGGAGCGCTCGCAGACCCGGATCAGGCCCGCGGCGAGGCGGGTCGCGGTCTTGAGCGCGGCTTCGTCGTTGCCCACGCCGGCCGGCTCGGCGACGAAGATCACGTCGACGTCGCTGGCGTAGTTGAGCTCCCGGCCGCCGCACTTGCCCATGGCGATCACCGCCAGGCGGCAGGGCGCGGCATCGGCGGGCAGCTCGGCCCTGCTGACCGCCAGGGCCGACTCCAGGACGGCGGCGGCGATGTCGGCGAGCTCTTCGCCCGCCTCGTCCACGGTCACGACCCCTGTCAGGTCCCGGGCGGCCAGGTGCAGGACCCGGCGGCGGTAGGCGGCCGCGAGGTGCTGGGCCGGGTCGGTCTTCTGGTCCCGCGGGCCGGCTTCCGGCTCCTCGTCGTCCGGGTCGGCGCCGACGGCGTGCAGCAGCTCGGCGCGGATCGCGGCGGGGCCGGGGCGGCGGGTGGCGCCGGGGCCGCGCAGCACCGCGTAGTCGTCCGGATGCCGGACGAGGTGGTCGGCGAGCGCCTTGCTGACCCCGAGGACGGCGGTCAGCCTGGCACGGAAGGCGGGGTCATCGCGGAGCGCGTCCAGGAACCTGGCGGCGGGCGGCGCCTGGTGCGGCGCGGCCCTGGCGGCGCCGCGGTCGGCGATCCGCTCGGCGATCCGGGTCAGCCCGTCCAGTGCGAGGTCGGGGTCGGCCGCCGCGGCGATCGTCGCGAGCACCGGATCGTCCGCGGTCACGCCCAGCCCGGCGATCTGCCGCTGCGCCCGCTCGACATCGGCGAAACCCATCCGGGCCAGCCAGCCGGTCAGCGAGGTCCGCGGTCCGCTCACGCTGTGAGCGTACATCGGCAATCTGACCTGCCGGGAAATGATAGGCATGGGCCATGGTGGAACTCATCCCGCGTAACGTCCTGTTCGGCAACCCGGAGCGGACCAGCCCCCGGATCTCCCCGGACGGGACCCGGCTGGCGTGGATCGCGCCACGAGACGGCGTGCTGAACGTCTGGGTCGCGCCGACCGGACCTGACGGAGTGGACTGGCCGGCCGCCCGGGCAGTCACCGAGGACACGGACCGGGGCATCCGGGTGTTCGGCTGGGCGCGCGACGGCCGGCACGTGCTGTACCTGCAGGACGTCGGCGGGGACGAGAACTGGCGGCTGTACGACGTCGACCTGGTCTCGATGGGACGGCGGGACCTGACGCCGTTCGAGGGGATCCACGCGAACATCATCGCGACAAGCAAGCGGCGCCCCACCGAGGTGCTCGTCGGGATCAACGCCGACAATCCGCAGCTGCACGACGTCTACCGGCTGGACCTGTCGACGGGGTCCCTGGTCAAGGAGATCGTCAACCCCGGCTATGCCGGCTGGGTCGCCGACGAGGACCTCGTGGTGCGCTGCGCGCTGGCGCCGCTGCCTGACGGCAGCTTCGACCTGCTGGTGCGGGACTCGGCGGAGGCGGACTGGCGGACGCTGCTGACGATCCCCGCCGAGGACGCGACCTCAAGCGACGTGGTGTCGTTCAGCGGCGACGGGAGGTCGCTGCTGATGATCAGCGCGGCCGACGCGAACACCGGCAGGCTCGCCAGGATCGACCTGGCCACCGGCGCGTCGACGGTGCTCGCCGAGGACCCGGTGGCCGACGTCGCCGGGGCGATGCTGCACCCGGACACCCGCGACCCGCAGATCGTCCTGGTCCTCAAGGACCGGATGTCGTACACCGTCCTCGACCCGTCGGTCGAGGACGACCTCAAGGCGGTGCGGGCGCTGCACCCCGGCGACCCCGTCTTCGCGGGGCGGGACGACGCGGACTCGACGTGGCTGGTCGGCTTCACCAACGACGCCGGCCCCATCCCTTACTTCATGTACGACCGCGGCACGCGGTCGGGCCGTTTCCTGTTCGAGCACCAGCCGGCGCTATCCCGGTACGAGCTGGCGCCCATGGAGCCGTTCTCGTTCACGGCGCGGGACGGGCTGGAGATCCACGGGTACGTGACGTTCCCGCCCGGGCTTGGCCGCTCGGGGCTCCCGGCCGTGGTTGACGTGCACGGCGGTCCGCAGGTCCGCGACACCTGGGGGTACGACCCGGCGGCGCAGTGGTTCGCCAACCGCGGCTACCTGTGCATCCAGGTCAACTACCGCGGCTCCACCGGCTACGGCAAGGCGTTCGTGGGCGCCGGTGACCGCGAGTGGGGCGGGAAGATGCACGACGACCTGGTCGACGCCGTGCAGTACGTGACTGGTGCCGGGTGGGCGGACCCGGCACGGGTCGCGATCTACGGCGGTTCCTACGGCGGCTACGCGGCGCTGGTCGGCGCGGCGTTCACGCCGGAGGTGTTCCGCTGCGCGGTCGACATCGTCGGGCCGTCGAACCTGAAGACGCTGCTGGAGACCATCCCGCCGTACTGGGAGCCGGCCAAGGCGCAGCTGTACCGGCGGGTGGGCGACCCGGAGAAGGACGCGGACTTCCTGTGGTCCCGGTCGCCGCTGTCCCGGGCGCGCGACATCCGGATCCCGCTGCTGATCGCCCAGGGGGCCAACGACCCGCGGGTCAAGCAGGCGGAGTCCGAGCAGATCGTTGCCGCGCTGACGGAGGCCGGCATCGAGCACGAGTACATGCTCTTCCCCGACGAGGGGCACGGCTTCGCCAAGCCGCAGAACCGGATCAAGTTCTACACGGCGGCCGAGCGGTTCCTGGCGCGCTACCTTGGCGGCCGCTTCGAGGACTAGCGCCGGACCGCCGCCGGTGCGGCGGTTTGGGAAGCCGAGCGCTTAGTGGCAGAATGTCACGACGTGTCCGATCGTTCGCGCGGGGTCCTGGCGCTGGCCGCCGTGACGTGCGCTGCTGCGCTCGCGATCGCCGGCTGCGCCACGCTCAAGCAGGTCGGCGCCGGGTCGCACTCGCCGCCCGCGACGACCTTCACGATCACGGCGCCGGTGACCACCGTGGTCATCGAGGGCGGCGCCTCGAGCATCACCGTGACCGGGAGCAGTCGCGACACCGTCCTCGTTTCGCAGCAGCTGTCCTACACGAAGACGCCGCCCGCGACCTCGCGGCGAGTCGCCGGGACGACGCTCACGCTCTCCTACTCGTGCCCGGCGCAGCTGGTGTGCGGCGTGGCCTACGAGGTTGAGGTACCGCAGGCGGTAGCGCTGCGGGTGAGCACGCGCGCGGGCGCGATCACGCTGAACGGCCTGGGCGGCTCGGTCAGCGCGCAGACCTATGCCGGGCTGATCACCGCCTCGGACCTGAGCTCGCAGACGGCCGAGCTGAAATCCTACGCCGGCGGCATCGTCGCCACGTTCTCAGTCGCGCCCGCCTCGGTCAGCGCGTCAACGAACATCGGCCCGATCACGGTCACCGTGCCCGGCTCGGCGTCCTACAACGTGAGCGCGCACACCTACGTCGGGTCGAGCACGGTGACCGTGCGGAAGAGCGCGGCGTCAGCGCACGTGATCACGGCCAGTTCTGACCTGGGCAGCATCACGATCAGCCCGGACTGACCGTCCCGGCCGTGCTGGACCATGTCGATGAGGGGCTGTCGCTAATCCGGAGTCCGGAATTCATGGCGCGGGCAGCGGCGAGCGCCGCCGAAGTCCCGGGGAGTCGCGGGTGGCCTGAAGAGACGGCACGGATCGTTCGGGATAATGAATTAGATCTTCAAAGCATCGGAAGGTAGCGGTCTAGTTCATAGCGGGTTACCTGGCGGCGGTATTCGGCCCATTCGTCGCGCTTGTTTCGCAGGAAGAAGTCGAAGACGTGCTCGCCGAGGGTTTCCGCGACAAGTTCGCTGGTTTCCATGACCTTGATGGCATCGTTGAGGTCGGCCGGGAGGGGCTTGATGCCCAGCGCGCGGCGCTCGGCGGAGGTAAGGGCCCACACGTCGTCCTCGGCGCCGGGGGGCAGCTCGTAGTCCTGCTCGATGCCCTTGAGGCCCGCGGCGAGGATGACCGCGAAGGCCAGGTAGGGGTTGCAGGCGGCGTCGACCGAGCGGAACTCGACGCGCGTCGAGTTGCCCTTCTGCGGCTTGTACATGGGGACCCGGACCAGCGCGGACCGGTTGTTGTGGCCCCAGCACACGTAGGCGGGGGCCTCGCCGCCGGCGCCGGCGGTCGCTTCCGCGCCGCCCCACAGCCGCTTGTAGGAGTTCACCCACTGGTTGCACACGGCGGTGATCTCCGGCGCGTGCTTGAGCAGGCCCGCGATGAACGCCCGCGCCGTCTTGGACAGCTGGTACTCCGCTCCGGCCTCGTAGAACGCGTTCTGGTCACCCTCGAAGAGAGAGACGTGGGTGTGCATGCCTGAGCCGGGGTGCTCGGTGAAGGGCTTGGGCATGAACGTGGCCCAGACGCCCTGCTCGATCGCCACTTCCTTCATCACCAGGCGGAACGCCATGATGTTGTCCGCGGTGGTGAGCGCGTCGGCGTACCGCAGGTCGATCTCCTGCTGTCCGGGCGCGCCCTCGTGGTGGCTGTACTCGACCGAGATGCCCATCGCCTCGAGCATCGTGATCGACGTGCGGCGGAAGTCGTGCGCGATGCTGTGCGGCGTGTGGTCGTAGTAGCCGCCGGAGTCGATCGGCACCGGGATCGTGCCGCTCTCGGGCTTGTCGCGGAGCAGGAAGAACTCGATCTCTGGATGGGTGTAGAAGGTGAAGCCCATCTCGCTCGCCTTGCTGAGGTTGCGCTTGAGCACCCATCGCGGGTCGGCGTAGGACGGTGAGCCGTCCGGCATGAGGATGTCGCAGAACATCCGCGCCACGCCGGGGTACTCGCCGCGCCAGGGGAGCAGCTGGAACGTCGACGGGTCCGGCCGGGCGATCATGTCGCTCTCGTGCACGCGGGCGAAGCCCTCGATCGCGGAGCCGTCGAAGCCGATGCCGTCGGCGAACGCGCCCTCGAGCTCGGCCGGGGCGACCGCCACCGATTTGAGTGCCCCGAGCACGTCCGTGAACCAGAGCCGGACAAAACGGATGTCCCGCTCCTCGAGCGTGCGCAGCACGAATTCTTCCTGCCTGTCCACGGCTATCACCTTAGACGTTTCTCGCGGATACTTCACCGGCCTGCGGTTGGGCCACGCTACCAGGGGTCATTCCCGGCGCGCGTTTCGCCGCGGTTACGTTCGGGTGATCGTTCAGCGAGCGGCCGAGGCGCCCTTGGCGCCGGGCCAGGCGGCCGGGGCACGCACCAGGAGCAGCGCCGCGTCGTCCTCAAGCGGCGCGCCCGCGTGGCGCAGCAGGTCGGTGCGGAGCAGTTCGAGGAGTGGGGCGGTCCCGGGCGCGCCGAAGCCGCCGGTCGCGGTCGCGCCCAGGGCGGCGAGCCGCTCGTCCAGGGGATAGAACGCCTTGCGGCTGTCCCGTGCCTCGGTTACGCCGTCGGTGTAGAGCAAGAGCTGATC
>JASHXJ010000099.1 GCA_030043595.1 Trebonia sp. | reverse complement strand
AGCGAATCTCGTGGCGGGCCGCGTCGGCTGCGGTGAACCGGAGCAGCCCGGCGCCTTCCTCAGCCAGTGCCGCGGCCGCCTGGCGGCTCAGTCCGGTGAACGGGGTGACGACGAGCGTGGCAGTGTCTTCGGCGCGCCGCACGTTCCACAGGCCAGCGACGAACCCGTCGACCACGATGGTGGACCTGATGATCCCGTTGCTGGTGAAGACCCGCAGCCGGTCCTGCCCGCGCAGGATGCGGCTCCGGTCGGCGTGCGAGAGGAGGATGTTGTCGAATTCGGGCAGGAAACGGACTGGGACCTCCGCCTCGGGATCGGGCAGTTCCGCCTCCGCGAGATCGAACAGCAGAGTTCCCCGCTCGTCACGGTAGGTCCGCAGCCGCGATCCCAGCCGGGTGAATGCCTCGCGCAGCCGGGTCAGCCCAGACCACTTCTGCACGTCGGGGATGCTGGCGGGGCCGAAGGCGGCCAGGTAGCGCACGATATATCCGGCCAGGTCGGGCGAGTCGTCCGGTTCCTGCCCCAGCCAGCTGCCCAGGGTGACGTGAACGGCCTGAGCGTTGTTCCCCCACAGCCCCCGCGGCGGGATCTGCACCAGGGGCACGAGGTTGCGAACCGTCTGAGTCAGCGCACTGGCGTCCCGGCCCGGCCAGTGCTCCGCGAGCAGCTTCCCCATCTCCGCGAAAGACAGCGGGCTTCTCCCGGCCAGCTCGGCGCCGACGCGGGCCAGTTCAGCGAGATCGACTCCGCTCACCTGCCTGCCGAACTGGCTCGTGGCCGTGCGGGCGAGCATCGGCGCGAGCAGGGGCCGGAGAGCAAGACTGTCTTCAGCCGTGACCAGGTGGACGGTCGAGCGCATCAGTGCCATCCTGACCAGCTTGCGGTCAAGGAGCAGGCTGCCCACGTCATCGGCGGTGAACCGGGCGAGCCGGGTCCACAGTCCGACGTAGGGCGGATTGACCGCCTGCGCCTGCATTCCCACGAGATGGGCGACCGCTTCCTGCGCGGTCTTCGCGGACCGCTCGGTCAGGAGCTGGCGTTCGAGGAGTGCCCGGTTCAGCACCCGGGTGCTGAGGATCATTTCCATGGTTCAGGGCGTCGTCGGCCGGCGGTCTCAGGAGTGCGCGGTGCTGAACGCCGTTTGCAGCACGCTGAGGGATCGCAGGAAGCTGTCCGCTGGCGTGGTGGCGGGGTCGATGAGCCGGTGCAGGCGGAATCCGTCCTCCATGGCCAGCAGCATGGCGGCCAGCTGCCGCGGGTCGAAGGGCCCGCCACGGGTGCTGGCGAGGCCGGTGCCTTCCACGATGTCGGCGATGAGCTGGCGGCGTGCGCGGAGGAACTCGCCGGGTTCGGGGCGGTGTTCCCCGGCACGGGCCTCGTGGAGCAGAAGTTCGAGGTGCAGGAGCGGCGAGCGGCCGAGGGGGTCCTGCTCGCTGCGGTCGACTGCCTGGAGGGCCGCGATGAAGTCCTGCGGCTCCCGGTGCCGGGCGAGTAGCTCCAGGTTTCGGCGGACGGTCTGCGTCACATGGTCGGCCAGCATGGCCGTGATGAGGTCGTCCTTGCCGTCGAAGTTGGAGTAGAACGCGCCGCGGGTCAGTCCTGCCGCTGAGGTGATCGCTTCCACGCTGGCGGCGCCGATTCCCTGCTCGGCGAACACCGCCGCAGCTGCCTCGAAGAGCCGCTGGCGGGTCTCCTCCCGCGTCGGCCGGACCCGGGTCCTCGACATGATCCACACGATACCGGCTCTTGACACGACTCAATACGATGCTGCATCGTATCTGTACGATACAAAAATGTATCGAATGAGCGCGGCGGCCGCCGGCGATGCTGCCCGGCGGGAGAGGAGGCGACGGTGACAGCGGTACTGGACGCCACCGGCCTGGTGAAGCGCTTCGGCAGCACGGTCGCGCTCGACGGCTTCGACCTGAGGGTCTCGGCAGGCGAGATCACCGGGCTGGTGGGGCACAACGGGGCGGGCAAGACCACCTTCGCCCGGGTGACCGCGGGCCTTGTCGCACCGGAGTCCGGCGTGGTGCGGGTTGCGGGGGCGGACGTGACCCGCGCAGCGGCGAGGGTCCGGCCGCTGCTCGGCCTCGCCCCCCAGGAGCTTGCCCTGTACCCGACGGCCACGGCACGCGAAAACCTGGGCGCCTTCGCCGGGCTGTATGGCATACGCCGCCGGGAGGCACGGATCCGGATCAGGCAGCTCGCCGACACGCTCATGCTCGGCGACGTCCTGGACCGGCGAGTGCGCGACCTGTCAGGCGGCCAGCAGCGCCGCCTCCAGGCGGCGACGGCGATGGTGCACCGGCCGCGGCTGCTGCTGCTGGACGAGCCCACCGTCGGCGCCGACCCGGTCACCCGTGACGCGCTGCTCGCCGTCGTGCGCGGCGCCGCCGACGACGGCGCGGCGGTCGTCTACACGACGCATTACCTGCCCGAGCTGGACACGCTGGACGCCACCCTGGCCGTCGCGGATCACGGCCGGATCATCGCCCGGGGCAACCGGGCAGCGCTGCTGGCCACCGTCCCCGGGCACGCGGTGGCCGACTTCGACCGGCCGCCGCCCCCGCTGGCGGCCCCGGCGGGCAGCCCGGCCGAGGTCTGCCGGGAGGGTACGCGGCTCGTCATCACCGCTCCCGAGCCGGCATCGGCACTGGTCCCCCTGCTGGCCGCGCATCCTGACGCGGTGGCTCACCTGCGATCCATCGAACTGTGCCCGCCGACCCTGGACGACCTCTACCGCCACCTGGTGAAGTCATGAGCCGGCAGCCGGCGACCAGGCTCGCAGCCGAGGCACGCCACCAGACGGTCCTGATCGCGCGTGACCCGGGCCCGATGATCGGCTACACGGTCATGGGGCTGCTCCTCATCACCGCCACCAGGCCGCTGTACACCGCTCTGGGCACCGTGATCCCAGGGCCGCCATCGGCCGGGATCGACCAGGCGGCCGCCGGGATGGCCGTCATGTTCTCGCTCTTCGCGCTCAAGGTCGGCGCCGCGCACCTGCTCAACGAGCGGACCTGGCACACGTGGGAGCGGCTGCTGGCCAGCCCGGCCGGCTTCGGCGAGATCCTCGCCGGCAAGGCCCTGCCGATCTTCATCGCGATCGCCGCCCAGCAGGCCCTGCTCTTCGGGTTCGCCACCGCGGCCTTCGGGCTGCACCCGCGCGCCGGGTGGTGGGCGCTCGCGGCGTGCGCCCTCGCCTGGTCCGCCTGCGTCCTGCTGCTGGGCTCCGGCGCCTCCACCCTCGCCCGCAGCCCGGCGCAGCTCAGCGCCGCGGGCGACATCGTCGCGCTGCTTACCAGCGTCCTCGGCGGCGCCATCATCCCGGTCCCCCTGCTGCCCGGCTGGCTGCGCGACATCGCCCCCGCATCCCCGGGCTACTGGGCACTGAACGCCTACCGCGCCGCACTGACCGGCACCCCCTCCCAGCTCGGACGGCCGCTCCTCGTGCTCGGCGCCTTCGCCCTTGCCGGAGCCGGCATCGCCGCCCTCATCGGCGCCTCCCAGCACTCCACGGCCCTGCCCGTCCGCCGACAGCGCAGGACCCGGCCCGAACTGACCGGCTGAGGCTGTCCAAGCCCTGAGACAGGAGTCATAACGGCCCGTTCCGGGAAATGAGAACCAACCTCCCGAACAGACCATCGGCTTCGCTTGGTGCGCGATGCACCTAGCGATCAACGATCGCTAGGTCTCTTTTGGGGCCGGTGATGGTGCGTGCCGCATCGGCTTAGCGTCTGCGTGAACCCGGGGCAAATTGGCCCTGGCCAGCACCTCGTCGGCCAGCTCAGCCGGGGTGAGCCTGTCCGAGCGCAGCATGAGCGTCCCGCCCGGCTGGCGGGCGGCGGCGAGGACGGCCGCATCCACGCGGCTCAGTGTCCACTCGCGGGCCGACTGGGCCGCCTCCGGGTTGCCGGGGGCGATCACGCGGGTCTTGAGCCGCTGCCGGAGCACGCCCGCGTCCACCTCAAGGAAGACGTGCAGGACCTCCTCGCCCGCGTCGGCCAGGCCGCCAAGGATCTCGGTCCGGTAATCGTCGCGGATCAGCGTCATCGGGACGATCAGCGTCTCGGCGTGGTGCCTGCGCAGCGACAGAGCCGCCGCGACCACGAGCTCCCGCCAGCTCGGCAGGTCCTGGAAATCGTCGTTGGGCCGCATCCACTTCCACAGCATGACCCCGACCTGCTCCGGGTCGTACACGACCGCGTCCGGGACCCTCCGGTGCAGCTCCTGCGCCAGCGTCGTCTTCCCCGCCCCGAACCCGCCGTTAATCCAGATGATCACCGGTACACGGTAACCGGCTAACGCCCGTGCTGACTTGAGGTAGCTTCAGCTTCCGGGCATGCGGGAGTGTCGCGCATGCGGCACGCCCGCCTTGCGCCAGCGGGCGGAGCATTCACCCGCCTCCGCCCGGCTTGAGAAAGAAGTGGTGGATCGATGCCGGCGATATCGCGATAGCGAGCGCTAGCTCATCGGTCAGCGTCCGGTCGGGATGCACCGCGATCTCCGCCCCTGCCAGGAGCTGGTTAAGCCGGGTGACGCGGGTGACCCGGAACCGGGCGGCCTTGTTCCCTGCCTGATCTATGGCGGTCATGAGGGCATCCTGGCATCCGGTCCCGCGGATCAGGAACCGGAGCCATCGCCGGTCGGGAAACGCGATCCGGATGCCAGCCTGGCCGTTGAAGCTTTCCCCGCTGACGTACAGGATGGGTGTCCCGGTGTCGTCGATGAGCTCGCGTATCTTGCGGGGGTCCTGCCCCCAGCCTTTCACCAGGTCGGCAATGACAGGTGGCGCCGGCCTTGCCGGGCGGTCGTTCCCTGTGCGGTTCCACGTGAAGGTCTTCCCGCCGGTGCAGGCCGTCATGGGCCCGACGTAGGGCCAGCCGCGGACGGAGGCTATTTCCTGCTGATCCGCCGCACGCAGTTCAAAGGTCCAGCGGGCGGACGAGAACCCCCCCTTCACCTTCTCCCACCGAAGGCACGCGCCGGGTTTTTGATCGAATTCATGCCATTTGCTATCCATCGCCCCCCTTGCGGTGCGCGTTCCCTGCTGGCCCGAAGCTCCTATCTCTGTCAAGTGCGAGGTCCCGGTGACCGGGTGGCCGTGCCGGCGGCCCATACCGCCTTGGCAGCCCGATCAAGCCTGAGCAAGTACCTGACGCGGAGTCCGGCCGCAAGCAGCACGAAGGCCGCTACCACGGCGAAGATCAGCCAGTCTCCGACTCCGAGCCCGCCATGCTTGCGAGTGTTCACCCAGACCGCGTAGCTTCCCCACAGCAGCGCGAGAAGGGCACATTCCGCGGACCGGCGCATGGCTCGGCTCCTGGCATAGTGCCAGCCCGGTCGAGGGTCCGGCGGGGGCAGCAGCGCCGCGCCCGGGTAGACGGCGGGCACCCGGGCCGCGCGGGCCGCGGCTGCGGGAAGCAGGGGGGACCAGGTACAGCCGGTCCAGTACCTGACACCCGGCTGGCCGCCTGGATCGTCGTAGAACCCGGGCGGCACTGGCCTGCCGCGGAGCTCAGCCGGAATGCCGCGTGCGGCTGCTGCGGCCTGGATCGCCGCGGCCTGCGTCGCTGCCCGCGCCTCCCCTCTCCTGGAGGGAACCAGCTCTCCGCCGGAGGTGATCACCCCGCCGTCCCGCAGCACGACCGCCAGCCGCCACACCTCGCCTCCATCGCCAGCTCCCTGGTAACCATCCGCCAGATGGCTCACCTGCGACCAGGGCACCGGCCGGGTGCGCAAGAAACTGGTGACCGTGACGCCCTGGCTGTCCAGCCGCAGGCCCATGCGCAGGGCACGGACCCATCCGGAAATCACCGCGATCGCGACCACGGCAACGTATCCGGCCAGCACAGCCGCCGGAGCATGCATTCCCCAACGGGGACGATGCACCGCCAGGATCAGCGCGAACCCGCCCGCGGCCGCAAGGACGATGAAGGCCATCCACTGCCGAGACCGCGTGCGGATCGTCACTATCCCAGAGTTATCACCGCCGTTCATGGCCATATTGTCGGGAATTGGCCTAATGGCGGCAACAACGGCAGCTGGAGAACCGGGCTGGGCTCCCGGCATCGCCGCTGTGATTGTTGCTGTTATCAGCTGATGGACCCCGGTGGCGGGATCGTGCCGGGTCCCGTTGTGGAGCAGGCGAGCCGGGCGGGCGTGTTGCCGGGGGCGGCCAGCTTGGGGAGCTTGGAGAACGTGGGCTGGCCGCTGGCTAGCGCGCCGAGGTCGAGGAAGTCGGTGAGGTCGTTGGCGTTGGCGTCGCGGTAGGTGAGCGCGGGCAGGTTCCACTTCCGCTCGACGAACGCCAGAACCGACGTCTGGTCATAGACCACGTGACTGACGTAGTCCGGCTTGGCATACGGGGAGACGACCACCGCAGGGACGCGGAACCCGTACCGGGCAAAGCCCTCGTACAGTTCCTCGCCGGGCTGGACGACTGGGGCAATGCCGTCCGGCGGAATGGCTGCCGGCGGCGGAACATGGTCGAAGTAGCCGCCGTGCTCGTCGTACATGACCAGGAGAATGCTCTTCTCCCACAGCGGCGAGTTGCCCAGTGCCTGGACCACCTGGGCGAGCAGCGCCTCGCCGACGACGATGTTCTGCGGGTTCTCCTGCGACTGGGTGCCGAAGTCGGGGTCCAGGATGGAAAACGACGGCAGCGTGCCATTCGCCGCGGCGGTGAAGAAGTCATCGAACGAGGTGTGGTGCAGGGCCTCGGGGAT
>JASHXJ010000014.1 GCA_030043595.1 Trebonia sp. | reverse complement strand
GGCAGCGCGAGCAGCAGCGCGGGCCCGGTCTCGGCCAGCAGCGTGCCCACCAGGCGGACGGCGTCCTCGTCGCGCAGGGGCAGCGTGACCGCGGTCGTGAAGCCCTCGGGCGGCGCGCCGGCGGCGGCGAACGGCAGCCGCAGCACCGGCACATGGCCCGAGCGCGCCGCGAGCTCGTCGGCCAGTGCCGGGATCGCGCGGACCAGCTCGCGCGTTCGCTCCCGGGACCAGCTGACCGTGCCGGAGACCGATCGGATGCGCGGCTCGTCGCTCACCGCGACAACCGCCGCGAACCCTACGCCGAACCGGCCGGCCGTCGCGGCCAGGTCACCGCGCTTGCCCGACGCCCGCAGCGTAGACAGCGACTCGACGCCGGCCGCGTCCAGCGGTGCCCCGGTGTTAGCGGCGATCAGCCCGCCGTCGCGCAGCGTCAGCCGCAGGCGCCCGGCGACCCCGGCGCGCGCCGCCGCGTCCGCCGCGTTCTGCGCCAGCTCGGTTATGACCCGGTCCCGGTAGCCGCCGAGCGCGTAGTCCTCCTCCGCGTTGGCGTCCTCACGGAACCGCGCGGGCGAGGCGGCCCAGGCGTCGAGCACGCGTCGCCGCAGCTCCGCGGTCCCGAACGGATCAGCCAGCCCATCCACCACAGCCCGACCCTAATCCATGGCCTGCCCCGCGGCTCCGCCCGCTCCTGAACTGCGGGCGGTGACACTGGGGAGCCAGTACCGTAGGGCGGGTGGCGTCCTGGGCCGACCACGCCATCTTGTGGCACGTGTACCCGCTCGGCTTCACCGGCGCCGAGCGGGTGGCCGTGCCCGCACACGAGCCTGCCCGGCACCGGCTCGGCCACCTTGCGGCGTGGCTGGACTACGCGGTTGAGCTCGGCTGCAACGGGCTGCTGCTGGGGCCGATCTTCGCGTCGCGGACACACGGCTACGACACCGTCGATCACTTCCGGATCGACCCGCGGCTCGGCGACGAGGACGACTTCGACGCGCTGGTGACAGCCGCCAGCCAGCGCGGCATGCGGCTCGTTCTCGACGGGGTGTTCAACCACGTGGGCCGCGGGTTTCCCGCGCTCCGGGCCGCCGTCCACGGCGGACCGGGCACGCCCGCAGCGCGGTGGTTCAAGCGAGACCACGCCAGCGGTGACTTCGCGGTCTTCGAGGGGCACCGCCAGCTGGTGCGGTTCGACCACGACGAGCCCGCAGTCCTCGGCTACGTGATCGAGGTGATGAACCACTGGCTCGGCCGGGGCGCCGGCGGATGGCGGCTGGACGCGGCCTACGCGGTGCCTCCCGGCTTCTGGAGCAAGGCGCTGCCCGCGGTACGCGAGTCCTTCCCCGGCGCCTGGTTCCTCGGGGAGATGATCCACGGAGACTACGCCGCCTACGCGACGGAGAGCGGGCTGGACTCGATCACCCAGTACGAACTGTGGAAGGCGATCTGGTCCTCGCTCAACGACCGGAACTTCTTCGAGCTCGACCACGCGCTGCGGCGGCACAACGATTTCCTCGACGACTTCGCCGACGGGGTGCTGCCGCAGACATTCGCAGGCAACCACGACGTGACCCGGCTGGCTTCCCGGCTGACCGACGAGCGGCACGTCGGGCACGCGCTCGCCGTGCTGTTCTGCGCGGCCGGCGTGCCGAGCGTGTACTACGGAGACGAGCAGGCGTTCCGCGGTGTCAAGGAACACCGCGAGGGCGGCGACGACGAGATACGCCCCCCTTTCCCGGCGTCTCCGACGGGCCTGCCGCCGGACGGATGGCACTGCTACCGGCTGCACCAGCGGCTGATCGGGTTCCGGCGACGGCACCCCTGGCTGGTGCGTGCACGATCGGTCACCGAGCACCTGGTCAATCACGCGATCGCGCTGCGCATGGCCGCGCCCGATGGCAGCGGGCAGGTGCTCTTGCTTCTGAACGCCGGCGACGAGCCGTACCGGTTCCCGGTCGGCGCCGGGTCACTCGCGCCAGCGCAGACCTTCGAGGCCGGCGCCGCGCCGGACGATCCGCTGCTCGTCCCGGCGCATAGCTGGACGATCCTGGCTTGATTGCCGGGCGGCTCGCGGCGCCGTCCTCAGGTGTGCTCGGTGACCTGGTAGATCTCGTCGGCGACCAGCCCGTGAGCCTCCCGGTGCACGGTAGTAGCGGCCTCCGCGTCGGGCGCGTCGACCAGGCAGAAGATCTTCCCTGCCGACTCATCGACCCAGTAGCGGAGATAGTTCACCCCGTGCGCGTCCTGGACCGCCAGGTCGGCTTCATGAGCGGCAGCCACATCAGCCTCTGACACGCCGCCCTGCATGCTATGCACGTCCATGAACCGTGGCATCAGATGCTCCTTCCAGTTGCCTGCGGTACGCCTCATACCCAGATCCCGGTGCGGGCGACCGCCAGGAGAGCCGGCGGCTCCATGCGAGGGGCAGCCAGCCCAGGGGCCGGCGTACCCGCGAGCGGGGGCCGTCCGTCGCGACGCCGCGCCGCGCGGCACGCGCCTGCCTGGCCAGCCGGGCGTTTTCCGCCTCCGCCAGCAGCATGGTCCGGTGCTCTCGTGCCAGCGCTGCCTGGATGTCGGGGTGGCTCATCTCGATCACTTCTTTCCTGTCGCGGTCATCGAGTCAGCCCGAACGTACGGCGGCACGCCGGCGTGTCACATCGGGAGCGGTTTCCCAGGTTCGCCGCCGGGTTACCCAGTTTCCCGTCCCGCCCACCCATATTTCGCCTGTCACGCTGGCGAGATGTCCTCCCCGCTGGCAGGCGGGCCAGCGGATGGGTAACACTGAGGTCATGCAGCTGCTTGAACGCGAGGCGCAGCTGGTCTCCGTGGGGGAGTACGCCGCGCAGGCCCGGCAGGGGGATGGCCGGCTTGTGCTCATCGCCGGCGAGGCGGGGGTTGGCAAGTCGGCGCTGATCGACCGGGTGCGGCGCGACCTGCCCGAAGCCGCCTGGTTCTGGGGAGGGTGCGACGGCCTGTTCATCCCGCGGCCGCTCGGCCCCCTGTTCGACATCGCCGACAAGCTCGGCGGCGAGCTGCTCGAGCTATGCCGGGCCGGAGCCCCCCGCGAAGAACTGTTCGGCGCTCTGCTCCGGCAGGTCGCGGTTCCAGGCATGCTGCACGTGCTGGTGGTGGAAGATGCCCACTGGGCTGACGCGGCGACCATTGACCTGCTGCGCTTCCTCGGCCGGCGCGTCAGGGACGCCCCGGTCCTGCTGCTGGTCACCTACCGGGACGACGGCCTGACCGCGACCGACCCGCTCCGCGTCGCCCTCGGTGACCTGGCTACCCTTCCGTCCGTCAGGCGCGTCAGCCTCCCCCCGCTCTCCGCGGCGGCCGTGGCGGCGCTGGCCAGCGGGAGCGACCTCGACCCCGCCGAGCTCTACCGGCTGACCAGCGGCAACCCGTTCTACGTCTCGCAGGCGCTGCAGGCAGGGCTGGGCGTGCTGCCAGCGTCCGCCAGGGACGCGGTGCTGGCCAGGGCCGCGCGGGTGGGCGCAGAGTCGCGCGCGGTGCTGGACGCGGCGGCCCTGATCGGCACCCGGGTAGAGCTCGCGCTGCTTGACCTGGTCGTCGGCTGTGCCCCATCGTCCATCGACGAGCTGCTGGCATCTGGGCTTCTTGCCGGGAACGGCGGGGCGCTGGAGTTCCGCCACGAGATCGCCCGGCTCGCGATTGCAGAAGCGGTCACCGCGCACCGCCGCGGCTCGGCCCACGCCCGGATCCTGGCGTCGCTGCAGGCTCTCGGCTGCGATGACGACGCCCGGATGGCGTTTCATGCCGAGGCAGCCGATGATGGGCCAGCGGTGCTGCGCTATGCGGGCGCGGCCGCCCGCCGCGCGACCGCGCTCGCCTCGCACCGGGAGGCGGCCGCGCAGTACCAACGGGCGCTGCGCTTCACGCGCGGGGCCGATCCCGCCACCGTCGCCGCCCTGTACGACGGCTTCGCGCGTGAGGCGTCGCTGCTCGACCGCTGGCAGGAGGCGGCCGACGCCTGCGAGCGGGCGCTCACGCTGTGGCGCGACGTAGGCGACCGGTTGCGCGAGGCGGACACGCTCCGCTGGCTGGCCAGCTCGCTGTGCTCGCTGAGCAGGGGCGATGAGTCAATCCCCATCGCGCATGCCGCGATAGCGCTGCTCGAGCCGTATGGCCAGACCGCCGAGCTGGCCTGGGCGTACGCGAACCTGGCCGGGACGCTCATGGGACGCGGCGCCAACCAGGACGCGATCGAGACGGCCCGTCGGGCGCAAGGGGTCGCTGGACCACTCGGCCTGACTGAAGTGCTCAGCGATGCGCTGAACAACGAGGCGTGTGCCGTCCACGCGACCGGCGGCGAGTGCGCCGGCACGCTGCGCCGGGCCCTGGACATCGCGCTGGCCGCCGGGCACGAGTCCGCGGCTGGCCGGGCATACGTGAATTTGCACTGCATTCACGTCGCCACCAGGGACTGGGCCGCGGCGGACTCGTCCTTCCCCGAGGGGGTCACCTACTGCGACGAGCATGACCTCACTACCTACGCGAATTTCCTGCGCAGCGAGCGGGCCAAAGCCCTGGAGCGCATGGCCCGCTGGGACGAGGCCGCGGCCGTCTGCCAGGAACTGCTGCGCGACGGAGGCCCGTCCCCGAACATCCGGCTGTGGCCGCTGTGCCTGCTCGGCGTGATCCGGGCCCGCGGGAATGAGCCAGCGGCCTGGGAGTGTCTCGACGAGGCCGCCGGCCTCGCCGACGGTACCGGCGAGCCGCAGTGCATCGCTCCTGTCCGACTGGCCAGAGCCGAAGCGTGCTGGCTGGATGGCAGGCTTGCTGACGCCCGCCGCGAGGCCGAGCTGGCCGACGACCGGGCCGCCGGCTGCGACGCATGGGACCGCGGAGCGGTCGCGGTCTGGCTGCGGCGCACAGGCTCGGACCGGGTGCCGCGTGGCGCGGTCCCGGCTCCCTACCAGCGGGAGCTCGATGGCGACTGGGTCGGTGCGGCAGGCCTGTGGACGGATCTGGGCTGCCCCTATGAGGCCGGGCTGGCCTTGCTCGGATCCACGGACGAGACCTCGCTGCGCGAGGCGCTGCGGATCTTCACCGGCCTCGGCGCCCCGGCCGTGGTCCGGCTCAGCCGGCAGCGGATGCGCGAACTCGGCGTCCAGTCGATCCCGGCCGGACCCCGCACGGCGACGCGGGAGCACCCGCTCGGGCTGACCCGGCGCGAGCGCGAGGTCCTCGACCTGATCTGCGCAGGGCACACCAACGCGGAGATCGCCGGCACGCTGTTCATCTCGGTCAAGACCGTCGACCACCACGTGTCAGCGGTGCTGGCCAAGCTCGACGCGCCGACCCGCGGCGCCGCCGCGGCCCAGGCCGCCACCCTCGGCCTCCGGCGCGGCGCGTCGCGTTGACGCGGGCTAGTCGTGCCCGAGACGGCGCAGTTGTTCCGCGACGTGCTCGCCGGCCTCGCCCTCGGCCCCGGACCCCGCGGAGATGTCGTGCGCGTAAGCGGTGTCCATGTACTCGCGCAGGAACTTCACCTTGTCGCCCTCGGTCTGGATGACGAACACGTAGGAGTTCTCGTAGTGGTTCCCGTTGCGCAGCATGCCGCGCGCGGTGGTCTCGGCCGCCACCCAGTCGCCCTCGCCGAACATGTTGCGGATCTCGACCTTCGGGTCGCCCGGCTCGAACAGGCCCTCCCGCACCGGCTGCAGGAAGTCGTCGATGATCGCGCTGCGCCCGCGCTGGGCGGGCAGCCCGCGTGCCACGTCGTTGACCATCCAGACCGAGTCGTCCCCGAAGAACTCCCCGATCAGGGCGAAGTCGCCGGTGCTCAGCGCCGCGAAGAAACGCCGTACCACATCTTTGGGGTCATATCCATCAGGCATGCCACGATGGTCTCACGCGTCCCGGGTCCGGGAAACTGTCGCAGATCACGCCTGTCGCTAGGATCTGCTTATGTCAGGACACGAGCCCGAAAGCGGAGTACCCGCACTGGACGCGGGGCACGCTCGTCCTGCTCGCGTCTATAGCTACTGGCTCCACTAAGCGCTAGCGCGGGGTGGTCACAGAACCGCCACCGCGTTGGCCGGCGAGCCGATCCCGCCTTCCAGGTTGAGCGGCACGCTGACGAACAGGAACTCATACCGCCGTTCCCGTCGGCAGGCGGCGGCGAGCGCGGCGAAGTCGAACAGCTCGCCGATCGCGAAGCCCAGGCAGGGAATCAGCCGCTGGTGCAGCGAGCCTGCCTCCGGGTCCACCGGCACGACCTCGACGGCGGGGTTGTCGCTGGTCACCGCCGCGACACCGCTGTCCCACAGGAAGCGGCTCATTTCCTCGCTGCCCGACAGCCCGGCGCACCGGTAGCCGAGCGGATCCTCGAGCCTGGCGGCGAGCTCCCGCCGGCCCGGGCCATCGAGCATCAGGTACCTGTCCGCCCAGCCGGTCCGCACGCACAGGATGTCACCGAACCGCAGGCTGCTGCCCTGCTCCCGCAGCACGGCCTCGACGTCGGCGACGGTGAACGCCCTGGTCTCGAACGGGTCGTGGCCGGTCACCGTCAGGTCGGCCAGCACGCCGCGCCCGACGATGCCCCGCCGCGCCCAGTGCTGGATCCCGAGCGGGCCCGGATCGGAGTCGGGGCTGCCCTGCCAGCCGCCATAGAAGCCGTCGGGGCCGGAACTGATGTGCCGCAGGCCGTCCCACTGGCTCGACGCCTGCAGGTAGAAGCCGTCCAGCCGGTCATCCCAGGCGCCAGGCCACATCGCGAAGATGGTGTGCTTCGGCGCCTGCCTGCCGAAGAACGAGGGGTCGGGCAGTCCGAGCGGCAGGCTCACCCCGATCCGCTCGCCGGTGCGCACCGCCGTGACGGCGGCCGCGACCACGTCCGCGGTGAGCCGGTTCAGCGTGCCGAGCTGATCGCCGGGACCATGGACCTGCCAGGAATGCCGCAAGCCCGATCCGGGCAGGCGGGGAAGCTCGTCGAACGGGACGAGCACGGTGTCAGGTTCGGTCACGTCCCTGACGGTACAGGACGGCCGCCGGATATTCGCTACGGCCACGCGCCAGGTCTCTGGCAATCTGTCCAGCATGACAGCGCAAGGGGAGTCGGCGGCGGCCGAGCGCGTATGGCGGCAGCTGGCGGCCGGCCCGGGTGGCCCGCGCGCCGCCCTCGAACGCGACCTCAGCCCGGCCGACCTGCAGACGCTGCTGCTGCACGTGACCCGCCGCAGGGCAGCGGCGGTCCGCCCGGCCCGCCTGATGAGCCGGTGGCAGCAGGACCGGTACGTGCGGCTCGCGGCCAGCGACCCGCGCCTGGTCTGGCAGCTGGAGGCCCGGCTCTGGGCGCTGCTGCCCGGCGAGTTCACCGGCGTCGACCTGTCCCCGGTAGCGCCACTGGGAGTGTGCGCGGCGGTGGCGCCGGTGAGCCAGGACCGCGTGATCTCGACGACCCGCGGCAGCGAGGTGGTCAGCGACCCGACGAACGTGCTCGCCCTCGAGGCCGCGTCCCGGCGACAGCGGTCAGCCGCGCCCGCGGTGCACCTGGCGTGCTGCCACCGGGTGCTGCGCGGTCAGCCCTTCCACGCGCCGGGCGACTTTCAGCACTTCCGGCTGTTCGCCCTGGTCAGCACCGCCCGCGACCAGGGGTCGGGAAGCACGGAGGCGGCGATGCTGACGACCCACCTGCGCTTCTGGAGCGCGGCACTCAGCGACCTGCTGCCCGGCCGCCAGGCAGCGCTCAGCTACACGGTGTTCGCCTTCCCGCCGCTGCGGGACCGCATGACCGACACCGTGCTGCCCGCCCTGCGCCCGCTGCCCGCGGGCGTGACCGTGACGGAGGACCCCGGACGGGAGCGGGGCCGCGGCTACTACGAGCGCGGCGCGATACGGATCGACGTCCACGCCGGCAGCGACGTGCTGGAGGTGGGCGACGGCGGGTTCACCGACTGGACCGCCCAGCTGCTCAGCGACGCCAAGGAACGCTGCTTTATCTCCTGCATCAGCACCGAACGGCTGGCGGTGCTGGCCGGGTTAACCCCGCCCGGCTATCCGGCGGCCGGCTCAGGCCGTGGGGCCGCTGCCAAGCCAGCCGCGCCGTTTGAAGAGAATGATCAGGAGCACGATCGCGACCACCTCCGAGCCGATGCCGAGGAAGAGGAAATAGCCGAAGCCGACCTGAAGGTGCGCGATCGGCCATGCGAAGTTCTGCCCGAAGAACCCGGTCAGGAAGCCAAGGGGCAGGAAGATGGTGGCGATGATGGCCAGCTGCTTCATGACGACGTTCAGCCGGTTGGACACCATGGACAGGTGCGTGTCCATGGCGCCGCCGATCAGGTCGCGGTAGGCGTCCACCATGTCGCTGATGCGGATGAGGTGGTCGTA
>JASHXJ010000098.1 GCA_030043595.1 Trebonia sp. | reverse complement strand
GGGGCCGCGAGCACGGGCGAGGGCGCGAGCACGGGCGAGGGCGAGAGCACGGGCGGGGGCGGGGCCGCCCAGGGCGAACGGTTGGCGACCGGCCTGCGCCTGGTCCACGCGCTCACGCAGTTCTGGGACCGGCACAGCCACGTGACCGAGGGGCGGCGATGGCTGCAGCGGGCCATGGACCTGGCTTCGGCCGATGGCGGGGCACCGCTGGCCCGGATGGCGCACGGGCTCGGGATACTACTCGACGAGCAGGGCGACGCAGCCGCGGCACGCCCGCTTTTCGAGCGGAGCCTGGCGATCTGGCGGGAACTCGGCGACCGGGAGGGGCAGGCGCGGGAGCTGAATAGCCTCGCCATCGTCCACCGTCACCTGGGCGACCCGGACACGGCGCGCGCCTTGCTCGAGGAAGCCATCGCCATCAACCGCGAGCTTGGCAGCTCCTGGCTTGGCTCGGTGCTCGCCAACCTGGGCCAGCTGGAAAGCGCCGCGGGCCGCCTCGACCGCGCCCGGGAGCTGCTGCGCGAGGCGCTCGTCATGGACCAGCGACGGGGGGATCCCTATAGCGAGGTCATCGACCGGCAGTCGCTCGCGCTGGTCAGCCTGCGCGCGGGCCGCCCGCGCGAAGCTCGCGACACCCTCGCCGGCATATTCGGCTATCTCGCGAGCTCCGGCAATACCTATGTGCTCGTGAACACCCTGGAAGTGGCCGCCGCGATCAGCACCGCCCTCGGCGAAGCCATGCCGGCCGCCCGCCTGGCCGGTGCCGCCGAGGGCATCCGCCAGGCGTCAGGGCTGCTGCTGTCACCGGGGGAGGTCGTCATGCTCGAGGAGTACCTGGCCCCCGCGCGCGCCGCCGTGCCCGCCGAGGAGTGGGACGCGGGGCTGGCGGCCGGGCGCGCGCTGTCCGAGCCGGCCGCGATCGAACTGCTGCGCTCGGCGCACGACGTGTCGGCCTGAGCCGCCGCTGACCTCCCGTCGCGGACGCCGCTGACCTCCCGCCGCGGACGCCGCCGACCTCGCGTCGCGGACGCCGCCGACCTCGCGTCGCGGACGCCACCGACCTCCCGTCGCGGCGCCACCCCCACCCTGAGCCGCCGCCGCTGACCTCCCGTCGCGGACGCCGTTCCCCTACCCTGAGCCGCCGCCGCTGACTTTCCGTCGCGGACGCCGTCTACATCTGCGGAAAGGTCAGGTGATGGCGGCGTGCGGGACCGGCACGGGCACCGGCGGCGTGCGCGCCTCGGCTGGCTCGGGCTGCGCGTGCCCGGGCTGCCGTGCGTGCGCCTGCCGTGGCGGGTGCGCAGGGACGCGAGCGGTGACTCGTGGGACTGGCTCGAGCCGTACCCCGGCCCGTTCGGCGGGCCGCCAACGCCGTCCATGTCGCTGGCGTTTATCGCCGCGCTGCAGCGGCTGCCGCCTGAAGAGCGGGCCGCACTGCTGCTCAGCGACGCGCTCGACTTCCCGACTGGAGAGGTCGCCGAGATCCTCGGCTGCGCGCCCGGCACGGTCGATGACCTGCTGGCCCGCGCCCGGGCCGCGGTCGCCGGGGTGCTGCCGCGGGTGCCGGCGGTGCCGGACGAAGACGCGGTGGCCGCCCGGTTCGCCGGGGCGTTCGACCGTGGCGATCTCCCCGGCATCACCGCGCTGCTCACCGACGACGCGCGGCTGCGCATGCGGCCGCTGCCGGTGCAGTACCAGGGCAGGGGAGCCGCCAGGCACTTTATCGCGGCGGTCGCGTTTCCCGGCGGCACCACCCGGTACCGGCTTATGGCCACGCGGGCGAACGGCCAGCCCGCGTTCGGCTGCTATCTGCGCGACCCCACCGCGGGGATCGACCGCGCGTGCGGGCTCGTCGTGCTCACCGTCGACGGCGACCGCATCGCGGCGATCGACCGTTTCGTCGACAACAGCGCGCTACCCCAGTTCGGCCTGCCGCGCACGCTCCCCGCGGTATCTCCCGGGTCCGCCGCCGGTGAACCGGGGCCTTCCCCGCAGCCGGCCTAGCGTCAACCGGCCAGGGTTCCCCGGCCCGCATCCCCTCGTGTCTCCGGCGTCACCCACGTCACACACCCTGGCAAATGGTTGATTAAACTGCTGTTATAGCAGCACTTTATTCAACCATTTCGAATAAACGATCTTGTCGTGGGACGCCGCCAACCCGGACTGTGGCGCAAAGCGGCTCATGTGGTGAGCGAAGAAACTGGTGGCCGGCTCACTCGCCGGCCGGGTACCGCTCGAGGATGTGCCGCGCGGTCTCGACCAGCCGCGCACGGACCGCCGCGGGGGACAGCACCTCGACCTGCCCCCCGAACCCGGCTAGCCGATGGGCCGCGGCGGTCTCGTGCTCGAAGGTGAGCGTGACGTCCCGCCACCCCCGCGGGTCCGGCGGCGGCGCCTCGCTCAGCGCCGCCTGCACGGCGTCGCCGAACACCTCACCGAACGACGCGAGCGCCACCGGCGATGCGCGAACCCGCACCTCGACTTTCGGCCGCGTGCTCACGAATGACGCCGACCAGCGCTCCCAGAACGCGGCGAGGTCGAAATCCGCCGGGCGGCTGCACGGTTCGCGCAGCACACGCGCCGAGGTGACCCGCGCGGCGCGAAAGACCGCGGCGTCGCGGTCTACGGTTCCGCCTTCCGCGGTTCCGCCTTCAGCCGGGTCGCCTCGCGCGCCGGACGCCACGAGGTACCAGATGCCCGCCTTGTTCACCAGCCCGAACGGGTCCACGACCCGGGTCGTCTCGGCGCCGCTGCCGCCCCGCTTGTAGCCGAGCAGCGCGCGCCGCTGCTGCCTGAGTGCCTCGGCCAGCGTCCGCAGGTGCGGCACGTCCTCCTTCGCGTGGAACCACCGCGGCATGTCGAGGTGCACGAGCGCGGGCCCGGCCGGCGCGCCGCCTGCCCCACCCCGGAACCCGGCCGTAACGCTGATCTTGCGGTGCGCCGCGGCCAGGGCATCGGCCAGTCCGAGTTCGGCGAGCGCGGCGGGCACGCCCAGCACGAGCAGCGCCCCGGCCTCGTCCGTGGACAGCCCGCGCAGCGGGAACCGGTACCCCTCGAGCAGCCGGCACCCGCCGTCACGACCGGGCTCCGCGACGACCGGCACGCCCGCCGCGCCGAGCGAGGCGAGGTCGCGATAGACGGTGCGCACCGACACCTCGAGCTCGGCGGCCAGTGCCCGCGCGGACATCTGGCCGCGCGTCTGCAGCAGCAGGACCAGGGAGACCAGGCGATCGGCGCGCACGGCACAAGCCTAAAGAACAATGCTGACATCAGATGTCAGCATTTCCCCCCTAGTGTCTGCGCCATGATCACCTGGACAGAGTTCGAGCGGCAGCAACCCGCGCTCGCCGAGATCGGCCGCGCGCAGTTCTACCAGCACAACATCGGCCTTGGTTTCCTGGCGACGGTCCGCAAGGACGGCGGTCCACGCGTCCACCCCGTGTGCCCCGTCATCAGCTCCGCCGGGCTGCACGTGCTCATCCTGCCTGGCCCGAAGCGGGGGGACCTGCGCCGCGACGGCCGCTACTCGCTGCATACCGAGATGTTCCCGCCTCCGCGCGAGGACGACGGCTTCGCGGTGACCGGGCGTGCCCGGGAAGAAACCGACGGCGCGATCTGGACGGTCGTCCGCGACCAGGTGATCGCCGACTTCGGCGAGCTATGGCCGAACTACGACGGCCTCACCTTGTTCGAGTTGCTGGCGGAAAGCTGCCTGCTTACGCTCACCCAGCCGGGCGACTCCTTCCCGAAGGGCCCGACCATCTGGAAGGTGCACGGCTAACCGCGGGTCAGCGGCGGTGTTACTCGTAGTGGTAGTCGTCCCGGCCCAGCGACACGACCCGGTAGTCCCGCTCAGTGACCATCCTGCTGACCGTCTTGCGCAGGTGCCGTACGCCGCTCAGGCTGGCGATCACGACGGCCGCGCCCGCCGCGAGGATCGAGGCGCCGAACAGCGCGAGCCCGCCGACGACGTGCCCGAGCACCATCATGATCAGGCCGACGAACAGCGCGACCGGCACCGCCGCAACGAGCAGCACGGCGAGCAGCGCGACGGCGATCACGACCTTCGTTGACCAGCGCACTGTGCGGCCCGCGTCCCAAGCAGCCATCTCGCTCACCCTTCATACTGTCCGGTTACAATCAAGATATATCGCGTCTTGGGTTGGCGCAACACGATCTTGCTCTGTACAACAGCCGCGCGCGTCCTTCAATGCCCGCCAGTCGTTCGTTCCATGCGCGCAGTTCCGCCGGGCCCAGGTCCGCGCCGGCCGGAAGTGGTTAACCAGCGCCACCACCAGCCGACGGTAAGCGCACGTCGAAGGCGACGTCGTGGTGCACTGCCCGCTCGTCCCACCGGCTGAGTACCGCCCGGGCACCCTCCTCGACGACGGCCCGCTCGTAATCGTCGCCGGCGAACCCGCGGACCGCGTCCAGGCTCGTGAACCAGGTGATCGAGGTGAACGCGACTTCCCCGCCTTCGTCCCGGCGCAGCAGTTGGGCGCCGCGGAAGCCGCTGACCGCCCGCAGGTGCGCGCTGACCTCTGTCTCGTAATGACGCTGGTACGCCCCGGCCCGTTCCCGTGGCGCCCAGCCCCGCCAGATCCGCGCGATCATGCGCTCATTCTCCCCGTCACCTTCTCCCGGTCACCGCAGGCAGCCCGGCCCAACCGGCAGCTGCCCGCCGTCAGCTGTCGGCCGCCGGCCCAGCCCGTCAGCCGGCAGTCCAACCGTCAGCCGGGAGTCCACCCCGTCAGTCGGGAGTCCACCCCGTCAGTCGGCAGTCCAACCGTCAACTGGGAGGCCACCCCGTCAGCCGGCAGTCCAACCGTCGGCTGGGAGCCCACCCCGTCAGCCGTCAGCCCAGCCGCGGACCCGAGTCGCCGTGGTCGCGGCCCTCATGCGTCCCATGCGTCCCGCGAGTGCGACTTTGCACACTTTTGGTGCGGACATTTCGGACAAATCATCCCAGGAAATGGTCGAAAAGTGTGCAAAGTGGGCGCCAGGGGCTGGTGTGACTGGAGATGCCGCGCCGGGACCAGCCGCCACCGGGACCGGCAGCCACCGGGACCAGCTCACGCCGGGACCAGCCGCCGCCGGGACCGCCACCGGGACCGGCAGCCACCGGGACCAGCTCACGCCGGGACCAGCCGCCACCGGGGACAGCCGCCACCGGACCCACCGGACCCATCGGACGCCGCCTGCCGTGGACTCCGCGCGAATCAGTCGCCGAACGACTTGTGCAGCCCGAACACCCGCCGCTCGCGGCCGATCGCCGAGTCCACGATCCGCTTCATCCACGGGGTGCTCACCGCGGCGCGGTACGCCGCCTCCTGGAACACCGACATGTCCGCAAGTTCGTGCAACGACAGGTACGCCGGTGCCGTGCCGCCGGTCAGCCGGAACCGCCGGATGCGCCGCCAGCCGGGCACCGCGAGCAGCATCGGGATGTGCTCGTCGGCGTACCAGGCCGCCAGGTCGTCCTCGAGGCCAGGCGGCACGGACAGCGAGACCGCGAGCACCACAGGCGGCGCGCCATCCGCCGCATCCGCCGCATCCGCCGTAGCCGCCCAACCCGCCGAAGCCGCGACACCGGAATCGCTGAGCGGCTCGTACACCCGGCGGTCCAGCGTCGCCAGCGACGACATGATCGACTTCTCCCGCGCGCTCGCGGACGTTGCGAGCGCCTTGTACTCCGGGCTGTCGAGCACGCCGGGCTTCATCTCGTAGTACGCCAGCCACTGGGGCGCCTTGTCGTCGAGTGCCCGGAAGCGGTACCCGGCCGAGATACCCGGCACCGTCAGCCGCAACGGCCCGTGCTCGTTGTCGTACCAGTCGTTGAATTCGGCGACCGGAACGGGACCCGGGTCGGTGTACACGAACAGCAGTCCGTTAGCCATAGCAGGCATCGTAAACCGCGCGAATCCGGGCAGGCGACCTCATCGCGCCCGGAACGGGTCGTCGCCGGGCCGCACCTCCAGGGCCACCAGCACCCGGGAGACCATGTTGTACGTCGCGATCGTCACCGTGAGCTCGAGCACCTCCCGCTCGGAGAAGTGCTCCCGTACCGCGCCGAACACCTCGTCAGCCACCGTCACGTGCATCGTCATCGCGTCGGCGTAGCCAAGCGCCGCCCACTGCGCCGCGTTCAGCGTCGCCCCGCCCGCCCCGGACCCGCCCGACCCGGACGCGCCTGCCCCGGACCCGCCCGACCCGGTCCCGCCCGCCCCGGACCCGCCCACGCGGATCGCCGCGATCTGCTCGTCGCCGAGTCCCGCTTGCCGCGCCACCGGCTCGTGCGCCACCCACTCGTAATCCGCGCCGTTGCGCGCGGCCACCCGCAGGATGACCAGCTCCCGGATGTCCGCCGGCAGCGTCGACTGGCCGCGCACCGCGCCGAGCATGCTGTTCCAGCCGTCGGCGAACTCGGGGCTGTGCAGCAGCATCCCGTCAAGCGCGGTCAGCCTGCCGCCCCGCCGCGCCATGATCCGGTCGGTCACGGCGCCGGGCGGCGCCACATAAGAAAGCCGTGCCATGCGAGTTACCTCCGCGAGAGAGCGACCGGAACAACAGTAGCCAGAAAGCGCTCAGTCCGTCGGCGCGGCCATCGGGTTGACTCCGGCCAGGTCCTCGCGCTTGATCCGGATCGCCACCACCGCGATGACCAGCGCGAGCAGCGCGATCGCCGCCGACACCAGGTAGCCGCGGGAGAACCCGTAGGCCAGCGCGTGGTTGTAGATCGCGGTCTGGGCGGCCTTCGAAGCGGCCGGCGTCAGGTGGGCGGTCGCGGAATTCACGCTGCTCGCCACCGCGCTCCACGCCACGGTCCCGAGCACCGCGAGCCCGATCGACCCGCCGACCTGCTGGCCCGTGTTCAGCAGCGAGGACGCCACGCCCGCGTCGTTGTTCGACACCTTGGCGAGCGAGACGAGCGACAGCGGCACGAAGATGAGCCCGATCCCGGCGGCGGTGATCATCATCGGGCCGAGCAGGCCGCCCAGGTACGTGCTCTGCTCCGTCAGCCGGGACAGCCAGAACATCCCGCCGGTGGCGATCGCCGCCCCCCCGATCATCAGCGGCCGGGCGCCGACCCGCGACACGAGCTGCGACGCGAGCGCGGAGGCGGCCATGATCGTGGCCACCATCGGCAGGTACGCGAGCCCTGTCTTGACCGGGCTGTAGTCCCAGACGTTCTGCACGAAGATGGTCAGGAAGAAGAACATGCCGAACAGCGCGGTGCCCACGCAGAGGCTGATCAGGTACGACCCGCTGCGGTCGCGGGACCGCAGCACCCGGATCGGCACGAGCGCGTGCTTGCTCCGCACTTCGATGAAGCCGAACGCCACCAGCAGCACCACCGCGGCCACCAGGGACACGATGACCTTGGGGTCGCCCCAGTGGGACACGCCGTTGGACGTGGTCGCCGCGTTGGACAGCCCGTACACGAGGGCGGCGAGACCCAGCGACCCGGTGATCGCGCCCGGCAGGTCGAAGTTGCCCGGCCGCCGCTCGGACTCGCCGAGCACCCGCGGCGCGAGGATTGCGACGAGCAGGCCGATCGGCACGTTCACGAAGAACACCCAGCGCCAGTCGGCGTAGCTGGTCAGCAGGCCGCCGGCGAGCAGCCCGACGGCGCCTCCGGCGATGCTCATCGCCGCGTACACGCCCATCGCCCTGTTGCGCTCCCTGCCCTCGGGGAACGTGACGGCGATCAGCGACAGCGAGGTGGGCGCGGCGAACGCGCCGCCGATGCCCTGGAAGACGCGCGCCGTCAGCAGCCACTCCTGGCTGGTGGCCAGGCCGCCGGCGAGCGAGGCGACCGAGAAGAGCAGGATGCCGAAGATGAAGATCCGGCGCCTGCCCAGGAGGTCGCCGGACCGGCCGCCGAGCAGCAGCAGCCCGCCGAAGGCGAGCGCGTACGCGTTGACGACCCATTCGAGGTTCGTGCCAGAGAAGTGCAGCGCGTCCTGGATGTGCGGCAGCGCCACGTTCACGATGGTGGCGTCGAGCACGACCATGAGCTGCGCGGTCGCGATGACAGCCAGCGCCAGCCCGAGCCGTCGCTGCGGCTGCGTCTGGATGGCTCCCGCGACGGCGGCCGTCGTCGCGGGCGCGCTCCCCGTCTGGCGTGAGGTTGCTGACACGGTGATTCCCCTTTACCGGATTCCGGGCATGACTCACCCGCGTGCGGACTGCGATCCCCTTATTTCGAAACCCATTTATCCCGAACGATCCGTCGCTGCTGTCCCGGGCAGCCCACTCTCCGGAGCGTGGTCGTCGCCGCCAGGGCTGTTCAGCATCTTCCTGAGCAGGCTCAGGAAGCACTGCCGTTCGGTGTCGTCGAGCCCGTAGCACCAGGGCATCCTGGTGGCGAGCTCACGCATCAGCCGCTCCTTCGCGGCGATGCCCGCGGGGGTGAGGACGAGGTTCTTCACGCGGCGGTCCCGCTGGCTGGGCTCGCGCCGGGCGAGTCCTTGCCGCTCCAGCGTGTCCGCGATGACCGTGACGAAGGAGGCGTCGCACCCCATCCGCTGCGCGAGCTCCTTCATCGGGAGCACGCCGTCCAGCTTGAACAGGGCCAGCAGGTCGCTGGGCGCGACACCGAAGCCGGCGGCGATCGAGTGCGAGATCGCGCCGGCCCGCTTGACCAGGTCGGTGAGCGCGTCGAGGATGTCCCGGTTCAGCGCCGACGCGTCCGCCTGCGCCTTGCCCGTTTCCCGTGCCCCGATGCTCACGTCTAGCCTCACCTCTGCGGATAGTTCCTGACCTGCTAAACAATTGAGTAACTCAAGCTATTCCTGGCGCGCGCAACCTTTTTTCGTCCGCCAGCGTCCTTCAGATCGTGAGCACTCCGCTGCAGCCTGTCATGAAGCGTCGCGCGTTCCTCGGCATGGCCGCGGGAGGTGCCGCCGCCGTCGCCGTGCCCGCCTTCATCAGGGCCGACTTCGCGCCGTACAGCGACCCCACGCCGGCCGACTGGGCCGCGCTGGCGAAGGATCTGGCCGGCACGCTGGTCCGGCCGGGCGAGGCGTCGTACACGGTCGCCCGCCGGCTGTTCGACCCGCGTTTCGACGCCATCAGCCCGGCCGGGATCGCCTACTGCGTCATCCCGCGCGACGTCGCGACGTGCCTGGCGTTCGTACGCAAGTTCAAGATCCCGGTGGCGGCGCGCTGCGGCGGGCACAGCTACGCCGGCTACTCGACGACCACCGGCCTGATCATCGACGTCTCAAAGATCGCGGGCGTCAGCGTGTCCGGGTACACCGTCACGGTGGGCGCGGGCGCCCGGCTGATCGACATGTACCACGCCCTGGCGGCCGCCAACCGGGCGATTCCCGGCGGGTCCTGCCCGACGGTCGGCATCTCCGGCCTGACGCTCGGCGGCGGCATCGGCGTGGTCTCGCGCGCGTACGGGCTGACCAGCGACCACCTGGAGTCGCTGCAGATCGTCCTCGCGAACGGCGCCATCATGACCGTCAGCGGGAAAGACCACCCGGACCTGTTCTGGGCCTGCCGCGGCGGTGGCGGCGGCAACTTCGGCGTGGTCACCAAGTTCACGTTCAGCGCCACGGTAGCGCCCACGCCTGTGCTGTTCTTCCTGTCCTGGCCGTGGTCGCAGGCCGCCAAGGTCATCGCCGCCTGGCAGTCCTGGGCGCCGTACGCGCCGGACGCGATGTGGTCGAACCTGCACCTGGCCGCGGCGCCGGGCGGGCGCACCCCGACGTTGCAGGTCGGCGGCTGCTACCTGGGCAGCATCAGCGGCGCGGCGAACCTGCTCAGCCAGCTGTACGCGAAGGCCGGCTCGCACCCGTCCGGCTACTTCCTGAACCAGTACTCCTACCTGAACGCGATGCTCCTTGAGGCGGGCTGCTCCTCGATCGGCTACCAGGGCTGCCACCTGCCGTGGCAGGTGCCTGGCGGGCGGCTGGCCCGCCAGCCTCAGTACTCCAAGTCCGACTTCTTCACGAGGCAGCTGAGCAGCGCCGGGATCAGCACCCTGCTGCACGGCATCGAGAGCCTGCAGGGCGTGTCCGGCGCGTCGGGCGGCGTCGGCGGCATCGCGTTCGACGCACTCGGCGGCGCGGTCAACCGCGTCCCGGCAGCGGCGACGGCGTTCGTGCACCGCAACTGCCTGTTCGGCGCCCAGTACACCACCGACTGGAACTACGGCTCGGCCGCGGCGGGCGTCCAGCGGCAGTACAACTGGCTCCAGTCGTTCTGGACCTCGATGCGCCCGTACGCCAGCGGCCAGGCCTACCAGAACTACATCGACCCGGCCCTGACCACCTGGCGCCAGGCCTACTACGGCGCCAACTACG
>JASHXJ010000097.1 GCA_030043595.1 Trebonia sp. | reverse complement strand
CAAGCTGCGCACTGGCCGTTTCCCCGGACGGCGCGCGGCCTTACCGTGACTGATGGGAGCGTGTGACGCGCCTTTCGATCGGCAAGGAGCCTGCCTGGTGATTACCCGTCCGCTGTCGCTGAACCACATCGCTTATCCGACCTGGGATTCGGCCGCCACCTACCGCTTTTACACCGAGGTGCTCCGCTGTGAGTTCGTCGCGGCGATCCAGCTCGACAGGGTGCCCTCGACCGGGGCGAACACCCCCTACCTGCACACCTTCTACCGGCTGCAACAGGGAGGCTGCATCGCATTCTTCGAGGTGGACGGCCTCGGCGAGCCCGTCCCGGACGGCATTCCCGCCTGGATCCGCCACCTGGCACTGGATGTGGCCTCATTGGAAGAGCTGGCGCAGTGGCGTGATCACTTCGCGGCCCACGGCCTCAGCCCGGTCGGCATCGTCGACCACGACGGGGTATGGGAATCGCTGTACATCTTCGACCCGCAGGGCGTGCGCATCGAACTGACCGTGCAGACCCGGCCGCTCAGTGAGTCCGACCGGCTGTCCGGGCTGCAGACACTCGCTCAATGGGCGGCTCGGCACGGCCAGGACTTCGCCGCCGCACAGCCCTGAGCAGGCGCCCGCCAGGCCCGCTGCCGCACGGCGGAACAGGCCGGACGCGGGAGCCAGGCGCGGAGCCATCGGCGGCCGGCCAACTCCTGGGCCTGGTGATCGCCGGCAAAAATTTTGCGGGCGTGCCAGTGGACAGCGGCACATGGCCTCGCCAGTTTGGTAGGTGTACACGCGAAAGGATCCGGCAGAGATGGCGACAAGCCCACAGCGACAGGCGACCGATCTTCCCTTCTTCGACACGCGAATGAACTTCAGCGGTCCCGTTCTGGGCCGGGCGCGGATCGACGTGCCCAACTGGGCTAACACCAACATGGTCCTGCAGCCGTACGACCTGCGGCTTCATGACGCACGGCCGATCATTGACACGCTGTCGCTGGACCGGGAGGGCTTCACCCTCGTGCGACACGACTGCGGGATCACTGACGCCTTCGACATCTACGCCGACGGACCCCGTTACCACGCCGCAGTGGCCGCACTGCTCGGCGAACTGACCGGCGCCTGCCTCGTGCTTCCGCAGGGCAAGGGCCTGATCAAGCGGAGCATGGCGGGCGAAGAAACCGAGACCGGGCCCGCGCGCTGGGTGCACATGGATTACACCACCGCCGCCGCCCACAAGTGGGTGGAGTGGATCGAGGGCTGGGAGAACCTGCCGCTGCGGCATTACCCGCGGTTCGCTGTCTACCAGACGTGGCGGTGCCTGACACCGGCGCCTTGCGACAACACCATTGCGTTCTGCGACGCGTCATCCCTGAGCAAGGATGACTGCATCGTCTTCGATGCCTGCCTGCGCGAACCCTATGACGAGCCCGGCAACTCCTTTGAATCGCAGTTCGCCATGTTCAACCCGGCGCAGGGCTGGTACTTCTTCTCAGACCTGACCCCGGCCGAGCTAATCATCTTCAAGGGCTTCGACAGCGATCCTGCACGGGACGCCCAGCCGCCGCACAACTCGGCTGACCTGCCCGGTGATGGCGCGGCCCCGCGAGTCAGCGTGGAGGCGAGGTTCTTCGCCTTCTTCGAGTGAATGTGCCACCGTCCCGTTACCGCAGGACGCGAAGGCCAGCGGCTGCGATGCCGGCCCAGCCGGCCCCAGGCTCTCCACTGACGGGCGGAACCGGCCACTCCTGCGATGCGCGTAGCCGAGAGCGACGGTTCTGCCCTACGTCCGCGTTTCGCTTGCCTTCACCAATTTGTCCGGGTCGATCAGGAGCAATGCGGTATCTGTGTCCGCGTCGAAGGCCGCAACCGCCGCAGGGGCATCCGGGACGGCGAACATGACGTACCCGCTGGCCGACTGGCCGGGCTGGAGATCCTGCACCGAACACAGGTCCGACACATACGGTGCCGCCACGGTGCTGTCCCCTGGCAGCGGGGGGCTGGAGATGCAGAAGGGCAACGTCGTGCCGGCCGCGCCGGTTGCTTCAGCCCACCCGTAGTCGGCGCTCATCAGCGTCCAGAGGGCGCCGTTGCTGCCGAATCCGGACGGCCCGTCATCGGTGATCGTAAGGCCGAGCGCGAGGTACCTGTATCCGGCCTGCAGCGGGGACGAGCCGAGCTGCGCGGCCACGTTCCCGTCGGTGCCGCCTTCGGACGCCTCGGCATGGGAGATGTAGCTGACGCTGGTCAGCTTCCAGGTCTGCTTCTCCGGCCGGGGCGCGCCGCCGGACAGCTGGGAGTCGGTGAACGTGACCGGCTTGCCCAGGTGGAGCACCGGCACCAATGTGCCGGCGGCTGAGGCGGACGGCGTGGCCGAGGCGGAGGACCGCCCCGAGGCAGTGCTCGCGGCCGGCGCCGTCGTGCTGGCGGCGGAGCTGCATGCGGCGACGGCGAGGACGCATGCCGCGGCGGCCGGAGCTCTGAGTTTCCCCACGACGGTACGATGCCCGCGAACCCGCCTGCTCGACGTTTGGTTACGACATTGTTACCGAATGTCACTGACCGGACTCCGCCGTCCCGTCAGGGCTGCGCGACGGCCTGCGGAGCCGGGCGGGTCGCGAAAACGGCGCAGGCTCCCTGGATAGGCTCCCCCCGGCGATCGGTAACCCTGTAACGTGCACCGGGAGGATGACCGAGTCATCCGCGGATGGGGTGAGATTCCCCGCGAACGCGAATAGGGCGAGCACCGGAGGCCTGCGATTCACCGGCTTGTGCTGTGGAACATCGACCTGACCTTGGTTGATGTCGCGAAGGTCACCCGAGTGGCCTACGCCGAGGCGTTCCGCAACATCACCGGCCGCCCGCTGGTCCACCTGCCGCAGATGGCGGGGCGCTCTGAGCCTGAGGTCTTCTTCGACGCGCTGGCGCTGAACGGCGTCAGCCTGCGCGACGCCGCGGAGTCCGAGCGGCTGCTCGCCCCGTTCGGCGCGGAGCTCGCGACGTCGCTGGCGGCCCGGCGGGACCTGCTGACCGAGGAGGGCCAGCTGCTGCCTGGCGCGGCCGAGTCGCTAGCGGCCGTGGCCGGCCTGGAGAACACGGTCCAGTCGGTGCTGACGGGCTCGAGCCGGCCGAACGCGACGCTCAAGCTCCGCGCGTTCGGCCTGGAGCGCTACCTGGACCTGACCATCGGCGGGTTCGCCGGGTCCGAGGTCTATCCGAAGGGCACGCTGCTGCGGGTCGCCCGCCAGCGGGCGGAAGAAAAATACGGCGTGCGGATAGCCGAGACCGCGACCGTGTACATCGCGGACTCGCCGCGGGACGTGGAGGCGGCGAAGATCGGGGGGGCCAGGTCGATGGCGGTGGCCAGCGGCCGCGCCAGCACCGCCGAGCTCCGCGACGCCGGGGCCGGCGCGGTTCTCCTCGACCTCACCGACACCCTCGCTCTCATCGACTTCATCACTGCCGAGCCCGCCGGGTCCTAGCGGGTGGTCCGCACCACGTTGCGCGCCATCACGTGGTGGAACCATCCTGGTTCCATGGCAGGCAACGACGCTGGCGGGACAGCTGCCGGGCACGGATACGGCGTGCCGCTGTGGGAACCCGACGAGCAGACGGTCAGGAACGCCCGGATAAGCCGGTACATGCGGTGGCTGGCCGGCCGCGGGGTGCCGCTCGGCGACACGCCGGGTTACCAGGACCTGTGGCAGTGGTCGGTGGATCACCCCGGCGAGTTCTGGACGTCGATCTGGGACTACTTCCAGGTGCTCGGCGACCGCGGCGACGGTCCGGCCCTGACCGGCGGCCCGATGCCCGGCGTCCACTGGTTCCCGGGGGCGACGCTCAGCTACGCACGGAACGCGCTGCGGACCGCGTGGACCGATCCGGGCCGCGCCGCCATCATCTTTTCCTCCGAACGGACCCGGGCCGGCTCCCTTACCTACGCCGAGCTCGCCGCCGAGGTCGCCCGCGTGGCGGCGGGCCTGCGTGCCCTCGGGGTCGGCAAGGGAGACCGCGTGGCCGCGCTGCTGCCGAACATCCCCGAGGCGGTCATCGGGCTGCTGGCTACCGCGAGCATCGGCGCGATCTGGTCCTCCTGCTCGCCGGACTTCGGCACCCGCAGCGTGGTCGACAGGTTCGCGCAGATCGAGCCGGCGGTGCTGCTCGCCGTGGACGGCTACGCGTACAACGGCAAGGACTACCCCCGGACCGGCGTGGTGAGCGAGATCGCGGCGCAGCTGCCCACGCTGCGGGCCGTCGTCATGGTCGACCTGCTCGGCACCGCGCGGGGCACCGCGCCGGAACTGCGTCCCGGCGTGCGCCTGCTGGCCTGGCCCGCCCTGGGCGGGGACGGTACGCCGGCGGATACCGAGTTCGAGGAGGTGCCGTTCGAGCACCCGCTGTGGGTCGTGTACTCGTCGGGCACCACGGGGCCGCCCAAGCCGATCGTGCACGGTCACGGCGGCATCGTGCTCGAGCACCTCAAGGGGCTGGCGCTGCACCTGGACCTGCGCCCTGGCGACCGGTTCACGTGGTACACGACGACCGGCTGGATGATGTGGAACTTCCAGGTCGGCGGCCTGCTGGCCGGCACGACGATCGTGCTGTACGACGGCAGCGCCGGCTACCCGGACGCCGGAAGGCTGTGGCGGCTGGCCGCCGAAGAGAAGGTCAGCTACCTGGGTGTCGGCGCGCCCTACCTGACGGCCGGCCAGAAGGCCGGGCTCAAGCCCGGCGAGACCTACGACCTGTCCGCCCTGCGCGGCGTCGGCTCGACCGGGTCCCCGCTGCCCCCCGAGGCCTTCACCTGGGTGTACGAGGCGGTGGGCAAGGACCTCCAGCTCGGCTCGATGTCCGGTGGCACCGACGTGTGCACGGGGTTCGTCGGTCACTGCCCGCTGCTGCCGGTCCGCTCCGGCGTGATATCCGGCCGCTGCCTTGGCGCCAAGGTCGAGGCTTTCGACGAGAGCGGTACGCCGGTCGTGGGCAAGGTCGGCGAGCTGGTCATCACCGAGCCGATGCCGTCGATGCCGGTGATGTTCTGGAACGATCCCGACGGGACCCGCTACGCCGACAGCTACTTCGCCGAGTTTCCCGGCGTCTGGCGGCATGGCGACTGGATCGAGATCCTGCCCGACGGCGGCTGCGTGATCTACGGCCGGTCCGACGCGACGCTCAACCGCGGCGGCGTGCGGATGGGGACCAGCGAGTTCTACCGGGTCATCGAGTCATTCCCCGAGGTCGCCGACAGCCTGGTCGTGGACACCGGGCGGCTGGGCGAGGACGGCAGGCTCGTGCTTTTCGTCCAGCTGGCGCCGGGCTGCGAGCTGGATGACGGTCTCACCGGCCGGATCCGCGCCGCGCTGCGCGAGCAGCTGTCTCCGCGCCACGTCCCCGACGAGATCGTCCCCGTGCCCGGCGTCCCGCGGACGCTGTCCGGAAAGAAGCTGGAGATCCCGGTGCGCAAGATCCTGCTCGGCACGCCCGTCGCGCAGGCCGCCGACCCGAGCGCGCTGGCCAACCCGGAAGTGCTGTCGTCCTACGTTCGTGCATCTAGTCTGTAGAAGAGGGGAATCCGGACCTTTCGCCAGCGGCTGCCGCGTGGTGGCTGCGGCACGCGCGCGCGCACAATGAGGTGCGAAGCGGGCGGATACGAAGGAGCTAGCTGATGCCGGAACTACCGGGCGAGGTCAGGGACACCTCGGACGAGGCAAGGGAGCCTCTGTTCGCCGAGGCGGCGGCGCTATGGGCGGACCAGGGTGATGGCGCGGACGGCGCCGTCGCGCCGCCTGGCGACCCAGGCCAGGCGGTCGGCGACCGGCGCGGGTTCCTCGACGCCTACTTCCGGTTCGTCGCGACCGAGGACCTGACCCCGGCCGGCCCGCGGCGGGTCGCCGCCGTGGCGGCCTGGCACGCGGCGCTCGGCGCTCGCCGCCCGCAGGGTC
>JASHXJ010000096.1 GCA_030043595.1 Trebonia sp. | reverse complement strand
GAAGAACCCCAACGGCACCGTCACGCTCGCGGTCTACAAGACATCGGGGATCGCGGCCGCCAACGCCCGGCTGCGCCAGCTGGACGACGGCCAGGTGGTCATCGTGCCGGTCGGGCCCGGCTGTCCGAGCCTTGGCTCGCTGCCGCCGCCCGCCGTGCCGGCGAGCGGCCCTATCAGCGTGCAGCGGGGCAGCACTGAGGGCGGTGCCATCACCGTGAACGCGCAGGGCATCCCGGCCGGGGACATCCTCGTGGTGGGCTCCGAGACCACCGTGACCGGCTCCACGATGAGCACGATGACGGGAGCGAGGCTGACCTCGCCCCCGGCGCCGTCCTGCGTGAGCATGCCCGCCCCGCCCCCGGCGCCCTCCGGCGGCGCCTCTGGGTCCAGCGTGGCAGGCAACGGGTAACACCCCCGGGCCGCTGCGCGACCCCTGCCCGTATTAGAGTCTGGCCATGCGCTTTGCCACTATCCGTACCGGGGCAGGGACGACCGCGGCGCGACTCGACGGAGACAGCCTGATCCCGCTGGACGCCGCCGACGTGGGCGCGCTGCTGGCCACCGGCGATCCCGGTGAGGCGCCGCCGCGCGCCGGCGCCTCACCGGTCGCTGTTGCCGACGCCGATTTCGCCCCTGTCGTCACCAGCCCCTCCAAGATCATCTGCGTCGGGCTGAACTACCGGACGCACATCGCGGAAACCGGACGTGACCTGCCGGAATACCCGACGCTCTTCGCGAAGTTCGCCGAGACGCTGATGGGGCCGAACGACGACCTGGCGATCCCCGCGGTAAGCGAGAAGGTCGACTGGGAGGTCGAGCTCGCGGTGGTGATCGGCACGCCGGTCTACCGGGCGGGCACGGACGAGGCGCTCGCGGCGATCGCCGGCTACGCGACAAGCAACGACGTGTCGATGCGGGACTGGCAGCGCCGCACCTTGCAGTGGCAGGCGGGCAAGATGTTCGCCCACTCGACTCCGGTCGGCCCGTACCTCGTCACGCCGGATGAGGTGGGCCAGGCGGCCAACCTGGAGATCCGGTGTGAGGTCGACGGCGTGGTGATGCAGCAGGCTCGCACCTCGGACCTGGTGTTCACGCCCGCGGACATCGTGGCGTACACCAGCCAGGTGATCACCCTGCGCCCCGGCGACCTGCTGCTCACCGGCACGACAGGCGGTGTCGGCGACGCGCGCAAGCCGCCGGTCTACCTCAAGCCGGGGCAGGTGCTGCGCAGCTACGTCGAGGGCCTGGGTGAGTGCGTCAACCACTGCGTGGCGGAGAAGCCGGCGCAATAGCGAGGCAACTGCCAGGTAGTGGAGTAACCTCCGCAAACCGGCGTACTCTCTGAGCTGTGAACAAGCAGGAGCGGACGTATACGATCCTCCGGGACCGCATCCACTCCGGCGCGCATCCGCCCAGGGCACGGCTGAACATCGACGCGCTCGCCCGGGAACTGGGCGTCAGCGCGATCCCGGTGCGCGAGGCGCTGCGACGTCTGGAAGCCGAGGGCTGGGTACGGTTCCAGCCCAACGTGGGCGCCATCGTGGCACCGGTGGACGCCACCACCTGGGAGCAGGAGATGGTGGCGGTGGCGATCCTGGAAGGTGCCGCTACCGCCGACGCCAGCAGGCACCTGCGCCCGCCGGACCTGGCCAGGCTGCGTAAGCTCGCCGCCGAGATGGACGAGGTCGCCGCCGCCGGCGACCCGATCCGGTTCAGCAGGCTGAACCGCCGCCTGCACGCCACGATCGTCAGCCGCTGCGCCAACGCCTACCTGGTCGAGCTGATCGAGCAGACCTACCTGCGCCTGGACCGCATCCGCGACACGATGTTCGCCTACCTCCCCGAACGCTCCAAAGCCGCCCTCGGCGAGCACGACCACCTCATCGACCTGCTGGAATCGGGCGACGTGGTCGCCGTCGAGCAGTACGCCCGCTGGCACAAGCTGCAGACCGTGGAGGCCTACCGCGCCAGCCACGAGCCCTCGCCCAACGGCGAACCACCGAGCTAACCCGGCCCGCCCCCGCCGCACCGGCCCCCGCACAGTCGCTTAGGACCCGAACCGACGCCATGGTGCCCTGTTTTGTCCCGTTTTGTCCATGCCGTTCTGGTCCTATCCGGTAGCGAGGCGTCCGGATAGTGAGATCGCCGGTCAGGCCGGGCGAGGCGGGGGAGCCGCCAGGCGGATCGCTCGGTCGAAGGACGCGCGGATCCGGGCGGCGACGCCCGCCGCGTCGCTGAACAGCTCCTGCCAGGTGAAGTGGATGACCTCGTAGCCCTCTGCCCGCAGCAGCCGGTCCCGCTTGAGCTCGGCGATGGCGTCGGCGCCGCTCGCGTACTTGAGCAAGCCGTCCGCTTCGGCGATCGTCAGGTATGTCTGCCAGCAGAAGTCGGTCCGGGCGATGAAGTGGCCGGACCGGCCGATGATGTTGACTTGCAGGGCGGGGGCTGGCAGGCCCTGCTCGCGGAACATGACCCGGGCGCAGGACTCGAGCACCGACTCCGCGAGCGCACTGGCGAACTCGAGCGCGTGTTTCGCCTGCCCGGCGCCGGGCCATCCCTCGCACCGCGTCAGGACACGGCGCAGTTCGGTGGAGGACGTGTGCCGCTCGTGCAGTGCGGAGTCCGCCACCACGACGCCCTCCATGAACGTGCCGGCGCGCGCGATGTCGGCCACCGTCCTGGCGGCCGTGGTTACCCGCAGACCGTAGAGCCTGGTCACGTGCTCATCGGGGAGCTCAGCAGCGTGGCGGATGACGCCGGTCCTGGCGTACGGCCCCTTTCGCGTGCCTGGCGGGAAAGTGAGCGTCACCGTGCCATCGACGGGCTTGTGCAGTAGGCCGAGCCCGAACATCTGCGCCGCAGAGTGGTGACTTGCCACGCCCTCCTGCGCTTGGGTGGCCCAGACCGCGGCGACCTGCAGTGCGTGGCCGAGACGCTGATCAGTCTCACCCCGGGCGATGATGCTGGCTGTCGCGTATACGCCATGCCGAACCCTGACGAGTTCGCCGGCCTGGACGAGGCTGGTCAGCCGCGCTTTGGTCAGTCCGGCGGCCCGCCAGGTGGCCGTCGTCCCGATGTCGATCTTGCTGAGGGCATCCGGCCGCATGCAAGAAGTAACGCAGGCTGGGATGTGCCGGTTCGGTGTACCGCCGTCAGCCGCCGAAGGCGGAGCCGGGGGTGCGGCGGCCGGTGACCGAGGTCGGCCGCAGCCGGATCCAGTGCGGGTCGTCGGCGGCGCGGCCCCATGAGTGCAGGCCGAGCCTGCTCAGCCGGCGGATCTCATGCTCGGACTCGACGACCTCGGTGAAGCCGCTGACGACGACGCTCCATCCGGACCGGGTCCTGGCGTCGTAGGCATCGGCCTCGAAACCCACCAGGTTCTTGCTGCCGACGCTGGACAGCTTTGACCCGGTGCCGGTGCGGAAGATCACGTCCTGCCCGTCCAGCAGGTAGTTCACTGGCAGGATCACGATCTCCCCGTCCGCGAAGAAGCCGACCCGGCCCACGGGGACCGAATCGAGCA
>JASHXJ010000095.1 GCA_030043595.1 Trebonia sp. | reverse complement strand
AGCGCAGCGTGGGCAGCGGCTCGCCCGGCAGCACGGGCGGCTCGAGCAGGCGCGGAACCGCGCGCCGTGCCATCTGGGAGCGCTCGCCCGGGTGCCCGTGCGCCCACTCGTCGATGCGCTCGGCGCTGATCCGGCTGAGCCAGGTGTCGGAGCCGGGCTCTCCCGTGGCCCGGGTCAGCCAGCGTTCCACCAGGGCGGCACGCTTGGTCTTCCAGCCGCTCACGCCGACCCGCAGCTCGCGGGCCGCGACCGCGAGCTCGATCGCGGCGGCGCAGGCGTCGTAGGCGGCGCGCTCCTCCGGGCCCATCGCCGAGCTCCAGGCGAGCAGGTCCGTGTCGGGCGGCGCGGCGTGTGACGACGCGAGCGCCTTCGAGTAGGCGGCGACGCCGTCGGCCTGGGAGCATCCGTAGGCCGCGATGATCTGCTCGGTCTCGGCGCAGGCGCAGACGTCACCGTAGCGGTCCATGCCGGCCAGGGTGAGCAGCCTGGACAGCGCCCGCGCGACGGCGATGTGACCGTTGGCCGGGGCGGGCCAGTTGGTCGGCAGCACGTACCACAGGAATTCCTGCAGGCGCAGCAGGGAGATCGCCTCGAGCCCGCCGCCCGATGTCAGCCAGCGGAGGGCTGACTTCGCGTCGTCGGCCACTGCTGGGTCCTCACGGGCCAGTGTCTTCAGTGCCTCCGCCTCAGTCATCATGCGGCCAGTCTGCCCCACCCGGATCGCTCGCGGTAGACACGTTACTGATTTGACTGGTGATGTGACGGTCGTGACGTAGCGCCTGACAAGACCGTTTCGCGCCAGGCCTCTGGGCGTGTTTCCGGCGGGCTTCCGGCATGATTGCTCAGGTGAGCGGCATCTACGACGAACCCGAGCTGTACCAGCTCGCCTGCGCCTACCGGGACGTCCCAGCCGAGGTCAGCGCCCTGCTGAGCTGGTGCGCCAGCTACCGGCCTGGTGTCACGTCCGTGCTCGAGCTGGCCGCGGGCCCGGCCGAGCACGCGCTGGAACTCGCCCGGCACGGGCTGCAGGCCACCGCGCTCGACCGCTCCCCGGCGATGTGCGCGTACGCCGCGGCGCAGGCGGCGGCGGCCGGGCTGGAACTGGACGTGGTCGAGGCGGACATGCGGGACTTCAGCATCCCCGGCCGCGACCGCGGCGGCTTCGACCTCGCCATCACGATGCTCAATTCGCTCTGCCACCTGTTCACGCTCGACGACCTCGTCGCGCACCTGACCGCGGTGGCGGCCCACCTGGTGCCCGGCGGGCTGTACATCGCCGAGCTCGCGCATCCCGCGGACTATCTCACGCAGGTGCCACGGACAAGCAGCGAGTGGATCATCGAGCAGGACGGCGTCCGGGCCGAGGTGCGGTGGGGCGGTCAGGACGACCGGATCGACCCCGTGACCCAGATCACCGCTGAGCACATGAGCATCACCGCTCACGGCGCCGACGGGACGGTGCGCACGGTGAGCGACGTGGTACCCAACCGCTTCTGGACGACGACCGAGCTGACCGCCGCCATCCGGCTGGCCGGCGGCTTCGAGATCGCGGCGAGCTACGGTGACTTCGACGACACGACCATGCTCGACGATCCGTCAGCCTGGCGCATGATCCTCATCCTGCGTCGCGAGTAACCGCGCCTGACCGCGAGCAACGCCGGCAGACGCGAGCCACCGGATAACTCCGCCGCCGCCCGCCGCCCACCCGCCGCGCGCAGCGCGGGCAGGTCCGCCACCACGGTGCACGATCCCGGGGCTACCTCGGTGAACCCGCCGTCCCGCACCACCGGCAGCCCGCTGGCGGTCAGTTCCGCCCAGCGCCCGGCCGCCGCGGTCCGCACCGCAAGGTCAAAGTCACGGTCCTCCCATGCCGAACGGTCCGCTGGTCCCAGCCGCCACCAGGCCAGCTGCGCGGCGTGGCCGGCCTGCGCCATGGCCTTTCCCGCGGTCATCGGCAGCTCCGGGTTCAGCCACAGCACGGGCGTGCCGGCCGGCACCGGGGCCAGGCCCCCCGGCGGCCCGGCGTCTTCGAGCTCGGTGCCCGACACCTGGAGCCTGGCCAGGTCGGGCGGCCACTCGCCGACAGGAACCGGCGGGTAGACGCGGATCTGCGCGGTGCGGTGGGTGACCGTGATGCCAGGCAGGGCGAGCGCCCGCTGCCAGCCCGCGCCGCGCGCCCGCCTGACCACCTTGCGGATCCGGGCGTCTTCCCAGGCGCGCACCATGGCGGCCCACTCGCCGCCGTCGCGAGCGCGCGGGTCGGTCAGCAAGAACAGCACCGCGCGGGCCGCGCCTTCGATCGCGTCGGTCCTGGCCGGGGGCGCGGCCCGCTCCACGCGGACGACCAGCGGCAACGCGTACTGCGGCGGCTCGCCCGCGGTCAGCCCCTCGTCGCCGGGCAGCCCCTCGTCGCCGGTCGGCCCCTCGTCGCCGGTCGGCGCCTCCTCGCCAGTCACCCGCTAAGCATGCCAGCGCGCGGGACACCGATTGCGCAGGAAACCTGGTACGCGGGAGACCCGTCAGGCGGGGACCGGGACCGTGTCCGCCGGTTCCGGCAGTTCGGCGGCGGGCTGCAGCGCCTCGGCACACGCCTCCGCGAACTCCGCGTACCGCCGCACCTCGATCGCGCGGCGCCGCCGGCTCCAGCCGAGCAGGCCGCCCATGATCGCCCCCACCCCGGGCGCCGCCGCGACGCCGGCGTCAGGCGATTCGATGAGCAGCCGGATCCTGCGCGCGAGCACATCCTCGACGTGCAGCGCGCCCTCGTGCGTGACCGCGTAGCCGACCTCGGCGCGCAGGTACGGATAGCCCTCCAGCAGCGGCCGGATGAGCGACCGGTCCCGGCCCGCCGGCTCGAGCACCTCGGGGACCAGCGAGCCGTACCGGGCGAGCAGGTGCTCGACCGCCGTGATCGGCACCCCGTAGTCTTCGGCGAGCCGCTGCGCCGCGGCGCGTACCGCTGGCAGCCCGTCCGCACCGAGCAGCGGCAGCTGGTCGGTGACGGACTCGGGCACCGGCCGCCCGAAGTCGGCCACCGCCGCGTCGACCACGTCCCGCGCCATCAGCCGGTAGGTCGTGAACTTCCCGCCGGCGATCGACACGAGGCCGGGGACCGGCATGTCCACGACGTGCTCACGGGACAGCTTCGTGGTGGGCGTGCCGGCGGCCGCCGCGACCAGGGGCCGCAGCCCGGCGTAGACGCCGGTCACGTCCGCGCGGGTCAGCGGCGTGGCCAGTACCCGGTTGGCCGCGGCGAGGATGTAGTCGACGTCCTCTCCGGTGGCCGTCGGCTCGTCCCTGTCGCCGTACCAGTCGGTGTCGGTGGTGCCCACGATCCACCGCTCGCCCCACGGGATGAAGAACAGCACGCTCTTGTCCGTGCGCACGATCACGCCCGTCTCGGAGTCGATGGCCGCCCGCGGCACCACCAGGTGCACGCCCTTGGACATCCGCACCTCGTAGCCGGGGCGCACCCCGCCCAGCGAGTGCACGAGGTCGGTCCACACGCCGGCGCAGACCACCACGCGCG
>JASHXJ010000094.1 GCA_030043595.1 Trebonia sp. | reverse complement strand
GGGTACGGGCCCTGGCCCGGGAGTTAACTCAACCCACTGCACGAAGGCCTGAAGTGAGGAGGTCACATGGCCAAGCGGCACCAGCGCCCGTCGTTGCAGTATCGCTATGAGCACTACGACCCCAGGGCGTTATGTTGAATTTGCCTTTGCCGCGCGGCGCCCGCAGCGGCATCCCGCCTTCCCGCACTGACTAAATGAACGGGCCGTCGGCGCCGCGGACTCGCGGCGCCGACGGTGAGCTACGGGGGACCTTCAGCGGGTGGCCGAGATGGTGCCGCTGCCGAGGACGGTGTCGCCGTCGTAGAGCACGGCCGCCTGCCCGGTCGCCACCGCGCGGGCGGGCTCGTGCAGCCGGATCCGGATCCCGTCGCCGTCCGCGCTCGCGCTGCACCGGTGCACCTCGGCGTGCGCCCGCAGCTGCACCTCGCACTCGACCGGCTGCCGCGGCGGCGGGCACCCCGTCCAGACCGGGCGGTGCGCGGTGATCTCCCGCACCTCCAGCCCGCTCGCCGGGCCGACGGTGACCGTCCGGGTCACCGGCTCGATGCCGAGCACGTAGCGCGGCCTGCCGTCCGGGGCCGGCCGGTCCACGCGCAGTCCCTTGCGCTGCCCGACGGTGAACCCGTAGGCGCCGTCGTGCTCGCCGAGCACCGTCCCGTCCTGGTCCACGATCTGGCCAGGGGCCGCCCCGAGCTGACGTGCCAGGAAGCCCCGGGTGTCGCCGTCGGCGACGAAGCACACGTCGTGGCTGTCGGGCTTGTCGGCGACCAGGAGGCCGCGGTCGCGCGCCTCCGCGCGAACGCCGTTCTTGGGTGTGTCGCCGAGGGGGAACATCGCGTGCGCGATCTGCTCCCTGGTCAGCACGGCCAGCACGTAGGACTGGTCCTTGCCCGTGTCGGCGGCCCTGCTCAGCGCGCCGTTGCCGGCGATCCGCGCGTAGTGCCCGGTGCACACCGCGTCGAAGCCCAGCCCGAGCGCGCGATCGAGCACCGCGGCGAACTTGATCTTCTCGTTGCAGCGCAGGCACGGGTTCGGCGTCCGGCCGGCCGCGTACTCGGCCACGAAGTCGTCCACCACGTCCTGCTTGAAGCGCTCCGCCATGTCCCAGACGTAGAACGGGATGCCGATGACGTCGGCGGCGCGGCGCGCGTCCCGCGCGTCCTCGAGCGTGCAGCAGCCCCGCGCCCCTGAGCGGTACGACTGCGGGTTCTGCGACAGCGCGAGATGGACGCCGGTCACGTCGTGACCGGCGTCGACAGCGCGCGCCGCCGCGGTGGCGGAATCAACCCCGCCGGACATGGCGGCGAGAACACGGAGCCCCATAACGCCTCAAGGTTATCCGTCTCGCGCGACCGCGCTCTCCCGCCGAGCCGCTACCGGGCCGCGGCGCGGCGGGCGCGGGCGACCGCCTCGCCGATCGCCTCGCCGAGGGCGTCAACGTCGGCCTGGGTCGTGGTGTGGCCGAGCGAGAAGCGCAGCGAGCCGCGGGCGCGGGCCTCGTCGGCGCCCATGGCGAGGAGCACGTGGCTCGGCTCAGCCACCCCCGCGGTGCACGCCGACCCGGTGGAGCAGGCGATGCCGCGGGCGTCGAGCAGGAGCAGCAGCGCGTCGCCCTCGCAGCCAGGGAAGGAGAAGTGCGCGTTGCCCGGGAGCCGGTCCGGGCCCGGCGGCGGGCCGTTGAGCACCGCCTCGGGTACCGCCGCGAGCACCTGGCGGATAAGGTCGTCGCGCAGGGCCGCCAGCCGGCGCGCCTCCTCGGCGCGGCGGCGCGCACTGATCACGGCCGCCACCGCGAACGCCCGGATCGCCGGCGCATCCAGCGTGCCTGACCTGATGTCGCGCTCCTGGCCGCCCCCGTGCAGCACGGGAACCGGGGCCAGGCCGCGGCCGATGATGAGCGCCCCGGCGCCGACCGGGCCGCCTAGCTTGTGGCCGGTGACGGTCAGCGCGTCCGCGCCGGACGCGGTGAAATCCACCGGCAGGTGCGCGGCCGCCTGCACCGCGTCGGTGTGGAACGGGACGCCGAACTCGTGCGCCACCGCGGCCAGCGCCGCGATCGGCTGCACGGTGCCGACCTCGTTGTTGGCCCACATCACGCTGACCACCGCCGCGCTGCCGGGGTCCCGCTCGAGAGCGGCGCGCAGCACCTCCGGCCTGATGGCGGCCGTGGCGTCGACGCCGAGCCAGTCCGCGCAGGCCCCCTCGGTATCGCAGAGCCACCGCACGGAGTCGAGCACGGCGTGGTGCTCGACCGGCGAGGTCAGGAGGCGCTGCCGCCGGGCATCGGCGCGGCGGCGCGCCCAGAACAGGCCCTTGACCGCGAGGTTGTCCGCCTCGGTCCCGCCGCTGGTGAAGATCACCTCGCTGGCCCGGGCGCCGAACACCTCGGCGATCTGCTCCCGGGACTCCTCCACGACCCGGCGGGCACGCCGCCCTGCGTTGTGCAGCGACGAGGGGTTGCCGAACCGCGACAGCTCCTCGGTCATCGCGGTGACCGCCTCGGGCAGCATCGGCGTCGTGGCGGCATGGTCGAGGTATATGACCGGACTGGTACTCATGGCGGCTTTAGCCTAGCCGCAGCAGGCCGCGCGGTGGCGCCCTAGAGCTGCTTGTGCTTGGCGATCTCGTCAAGCAGCTGCGGGATGACGGTGAACAGGTCGCCGACGACGCCAAGGTCGGCGATCTCGAAGATCGGCGCCTCGGGGTCCTTGTTGATGGCAACGATGGTCTTGGAGGTCTGCATGCCGGCCCGGTGCTGGATGGCCCCGGAGATGCCCGCCGCCAGGTACAGCTGCGGAGAGACGGTCTTGCCTGTCTGGCCGACCTGGAACTGGTGGGGATACCAGCCGGCGTCGGTGACCGCGCGGGACGCGCCGACCGCCGCGCCCAGCGCGTCCGCCAGGCTCTCGATGATCGTGAACCCGTCGGCACTGCCGGTACCGCGGCCGCCGGAGACCACGATGGACGCCTCGGCCAGGTCCGGCCGCTCGCCCTTCTCGGCGACCACGTGCTCGGTGATCTTGGCTGCCTTCGCCGCCTCGCTCAGCGTGACGGTGACCGGCACGATCTCGGCCGGGCCCGGCTGCGCCGACGCGGAGATCGCATTCGGCCGGACCGCGATGATCGGGGTGCCCTTGACGACACGGGAGCGGACGGCGATCGAGCCGCCGAAGTTCGGCTGGTCGGCTACCGGCGTGCCGTCCTCGCCGGCCTGCACGTCGACGGCGTCGGTGAGCACGCCGGACCCGGTCTTGACGGCCAGCCGCCCGGCGACTTCCTTGCCCTCGAGAGTGCCCGCGATCAGCACCGCGGCCGGGGACTTGTCCCCGACGAGCTGCGCAAGCAGCTCCGCCTTCGGCGCCACCACGAAATCGCCGAACGCGGCGTCGCCGGCCACGTAGACGCGTGCCGCGCCGAACTCGGCCAGCCGCGCCCGCCCCTCCTCGGCGCCCGGGCCCGCCCACACGACGGCGGGCTCGCCGAGCCTGCGGGCCGCGGTCAGCAGCTCGCAGGTGACCTTCCTGACCTCACCGCCGGAGTGCTCGGCCAGAACCAGTACCTCTGCCATGAATGCCTCCAGGGTCCGCTCAGATGAACTTCCGCCCGGCGAGGAACGCGGCCACCTTGGCGCCGCCGTCCCCGTCGTCCTTGACGATCACCCCGGCCTCGCGCGGCGGCCTGGCCGCGAAGTCCGCCACGGCGGTCCACGACCCGGCCAGGCCGACCTGTGCGGGATCGATCCCCGCATCCGCCAGGCTCATCGTCTGGACCGGCTTCTTCTTCGCCGCCATGATCCCCTTGAACGACGGGTACCGCGGCTCGTTGATCTTCTCCACCACGCTCACCACGGCCGGCAGCTGCGCGGTCACCACCTCGTAGCCGTCGTCGGACACCCGGCGGATCGTCACGGACGTGCCCTCGATGTCCACCTTCGAGGCCAGCGTGAGCTGCGGCACGCCCAGCCGCTCCGCCAGCATCGCCGGCAGCACCCCGGTCCTGGCGTCGGTCGACTCCGAGCCGCACACCACCAGGTCGAACCCGATCGTGGTCAGCACCCGGGCCAGCGCGTAGGAGGTGGCCAGCGCGTCCGACCCGGCCAGCGCGCCGTCGGTCAGGTGCACGGCCTTGTCCGCACCCATCGACAGCGCCTTCCGGATCGACTCCGCCGCCTTCTCCGGCCCCATCGACAGGATCGTCACCTCGCCGCCGTGCGCCTCGGCGATCCGCAGCCCCTCCTCGATGGCATACTCATCAAGCTCGTTGATCAGCCCGTCAAGCGCCTGCCGGTCGAGCGTGCCGTCCTCGGGCCGCAGCGTCCGCTCCACCGCGGTATCCGGCACCTGCTTGACACAGACGACGATGTTCATGGACAACGGTGCCCTCCTGCGTTGTGGACTTCAGGCAGAAGTCTATGTTACTCGCTAGTAGCAAGCTTACGCTCGGCCGCCTCGACGACGTTCGCCAGCAGCATCGCCCGCGTCATCGGGCCGACGCCGCCGGGCATCGGGGCGAGCCAGCCCGCCACCTCGGCGACGTCCGGCGCCACGTCGCCGACCAGGCCGGCCTCGGTCCGCGTGATGCCGACGTCGAGCACGGCCGCGCCCGGCCGCACCATGTCCGCGGTCAGCAGCCCCGGCCGGCCGGCCGCCACGACGACGATATCCGCGGCACGCGTGTGCGCGGCGAGGTCCTTGGTGCCGGTGTGGCACAGCGTAACCGTGGCGTTCTCTGACCGCCGGGTGAGCAGCAGCCCGAGCGCCCGGCCCACGGTGATCCCGCGGCCCACCACGGTGACTTCGGCGCCGGCGATCGGCACGCCGTACTGGCGCAGCAGCACCACGATGCCGCGCGGCGTGCACGGCAGCGGGCCCTCATCGCCCAGCACCAGCCTGCCGAGGTTGACCGGGTGCAGGCCGTCCGCGTCCTTGTCCGGGTCCATCAGGTGCAGCACGCGCTTGTCGTCCAGCCCGGCGGGCAGCGGAAGCTGGACGATGTACCCGGTGCAGGCGGGGTCGGCGTTGAGCTCCACGACCGCCTCTTCCACCTGTGCCTGCGTGGCGTCGGCCGGCAGGTCACGGCGGATCGACGCGATCCCGACCTGGGCGCAGTCCCGGTGCTTGCCGGCCACGTAGGCGTGGCTGCCCGGGTCGTCGCCGACCAGGATCGTGCCAAGGCCGGGCGCGACGCCGCGGGCGGCGAGCGCCGCCACCCGCTCCTTGAGGTCCGCGCGCACCTGCGCGGCCGTCGCCTTCCCGTCAGAATCGACGCTGTCATGAGGGCTCCTAGTGATAGAAGTGCCGGACTCCGGTGAAGTACAGCGTCACGCCCGCCGCCGCCGCGGCCGCCACCACGCTGTCATCCCGGACGGAGCCGCCCGGCTCGGCCACCGCGCGGACACCCGCCTCCGCGAGTATCTCGAAACCGTCAGAAAACGGGAAGAACGCGTCAGACGCGGCCACAGATCCGGCCGCCCGGTTTCCGGCTCTGGCCACAGCCAGCCGCGCCGCGTCCACCCGGTTCACCTGGCCCATGCCGACGCCCACCGACGCGCCGCCGGCGGCGAGCAGGATCGCGTTCGACTTCACCGCGCGGCAGGCGCGCCAGGCGAACGCCAGGTCGGCGAGCGTCGCGTCGTCCGCCGGGTCCCCCGCCGTCAGCTCCCACCGCAGCGGGTCATCCCCTGGCGCGTCGATCAGGTCGGCCGACTGCAGCAGCATCCCGCCGCTCACCTGGCGCCACTCGATGGTTCCTGGCGCGGCGGCCGGCGCCGGGCAGCGCAGCAGCCGGACGTTCTTCCACTTCCCGGTGAGGATCTCCAGCGCCTCGTCCGCGAACTCGGGCGCGATCACCACCTCGGCGAACCCCTCAGTGACTTGCCTGGCCATCCGCGCGGTCACCATGCCGTTGGCCGCGATCACCCCGCCGTACGCCGACACCGGGTCGCACGCGTGCGCCTTGGCGTGCGCGTCCGCGAGATCCGCCGCGATCGCGATGCCGCACGGGTTGGAGTGCTTGATGATCGCCACGCACGGCTCGGCGAAGTCGTACGCCGCGCGGCGCGCAGCGTCAGCGTCAACGTAGTTGTTGTACGACATCGCCTTGCCGTGCAGGACTTCAGCACTGGCGATGCCAGAGCCGGCCGGGACCGTTCTGGCTGATGATCTGTACAGTGCCGCCTTCTGGTGCGGGTTCTCGCCGTAGCGGAGCACCTCCGCGCGCGCCCACGTCGCTGCGGTGAA
>JASHXJ010000093.1 GCA_030043595.1 Trebonia sp. | reverse complement strand
TGAAGTCGCAGGACGACGTGCGGGTGCTGGACTTCGTGAACGCGGCGGCGGACATCGCGGCGTCGTTCAAGCCATGGTTCGAGACGACAATCACCGAGCCGACCGATCCCAACTTGCTGTACTCCAAGCAGCAGGAGGTGATGGGGTACGGGGTGCTTTCTGTCCCTGAGATGGAGGCGTTCATCCGGGTGCTCGCGGATGCCGGGCCGGGGCGGCTTCCCGACGCGGCGGAGCGGGCGCTGCACGCGCGGCTGCACGGATACCTCCAACCCGCGCTCGACCGGTTCCGCGCGCTGGACGGCGACGACCAGCGGGAGGAGTTCCGCAAGTCGCTGCTCGACTACACGCGGGCGTACGCGCTGATCGCGCAGATCGTCGACTGGGGTGACCCGGACCTGGAGCGGCTCTATCAGTACGGCCGGGTGCTGCTGCTGCGGCTGCCGGGGCGGTCGGCGACGTCGGTGGACATCGGGGACGCGGACCTCTCGCACTTCCGGCTGGAGTTCACTGGTCAGCACAACGTGTCGCTGTCTGCGGCCTCGCCGTCTGGGTCCGGGGACGGGGTGGTGCGCGGACATGCTGCCGACGGGGCTTCGCATCGCGAACCGGAGATGAAGCACCTCGCCGAGGTGATCAGGGAGCTGAACGAGCGGTTCGGGCTCGACCTGGGGACCGGTGACGAAATCCTGGTCTACCAGCAGGTGCTCGGGCTGGTGTCGGACACCGAGATGCAGCAGGTCGGGCTGATGAACGACGAGGCGCGGTTCGGGCAGGTGGCCGACGACCGGCTCGACGACATCGTGGCGGAGAACGCCGGCCGGAACACCGAGTTCATGAAGCTGTACTTCGACAACGACGAGTTCCGGCGTGCCGTCAAGGAGGCGGCCCGACGTCGCGCCTACCGGATCATCACCGACCCGCTGCGCGAGGAGGCTCTGGCGCGGTTGCGCGCGGAGATGGAGCGGGAGACGGGCGGCGGGTCCGGCGCCGGGTCCGGCGGGACCGGCGGGACCGGCGCGTTAAGTGCCGGACTGCTGAGCGGTGGTGGCGGATGACGGACGGGAAACGGCGGTTCGCGGGGCGGTACCGGGTAGACGGGCTGCTCGGCCGGGGGGGCATGAGCGAGGTCTACTTCGGCTACGACGAGCGGCTTGACCGGCCGGTCGCGGTCAAGCTGCTCCAGCCGCCGTCGTATGCCCCTTCTTCGCCTTTCGTGCCTTCCTCCCCCGATTCCCCGGAGGCGGTGGAGATCCTCGACGCGCTGGAGCGGGATCAGAAGCGGTTCTTGCGCGAGATTCGGGTCACTGCGCGGCTTGAGCTGCCCGGCGTGCCAGCGGTCTACGACACAGGGGTGGACGACCTGGTGGACGGGACGCGGCAGCTGTGGCTCGTCATGCAGCTGCTGCGCGGATCGGTGCTGGAGACACTGATCGACGGGGCTAATTTCTCTGGTCCTGACACGCCGAGCGTGGCGTGGGCGGCGGCGATCACCGCGCAGGTGGCGGCGGTGCTCGCCGACGTGCACCGGGTGGACATCGTGCACCGGGACATCAAGGCGGCCAACATCATGGTGACCGACGGCGGGCTGGTCAAGGTGCTCGACTTCGGCATCGCGATCCTGCGCGGGGCCGGCGCGCTGCCCAGGCTTACCCAGGTCGACCGTACAGTCGGCACGCCCGCTTACATGTCGCCCGAACAGTGGGCCGGACAGCTGGTCACCCCCGCGTCCGACGTGTACTCGCTCGGCTGCCTGCTGTTCGAACTTCTCACCGGCGACGTTCCGTTCCACGGGACGGACCGCGTGCCGCTGCGGGTCGCGCACCAATCTTCGGCGGTGCCATCCGTTGCGCGCGTGCGGCCTTCGGTGCCGTTGGCCGTTGACGAGTTGGTGGCGGCGATGCTGGCGAAGGATCCGGCTCGGCGGCCTTCGGCAGAGTCCGTGTACCGGGCGCTGCTGCCGATCGCTGCCGGGACGGTCGCCGTTGCGGAGGGCCCGTTGCCTAGGGGTGACGAAAGGCGGGACCCGGTACGGCCGTTCCGGTGGCCGCTGCTCGGTCTTGCAGGCCGCGACCCATTCCAGGTGCGTGCGGACTCCCGGGTGCCTGCGGACTCCCGGGTGCCTGGGGACTCCCGGGTGCCTGCGGACTCCCCGGTGCCTGCGGGCGACGGGTCCGGCTCCGCGACCACCCGCCCACTCACCGAGGAGGAGGCCGCGCGGCTATGTGTCGACGTCCAGGTGCTCCTTGATAGCGAGCACCCGTCCGATGCGATCAGCCTGCTCGAAGCGGGGCTGGGCCGCACCGTCCCTGGTTCTGTTCTCGAGCTGCAGATGCGACGGACGCTGGCCGCCGCGCTGCTAATTGGCGGCCAGTACAGTCGTGCCGCGCAGCTTTTCGAGCAAGCCGGCGCGGCCTTCAGGCAGCACCTAGGGGCCGACGATTCCTGGGCACTTGACTGCGCCTACCAGGCCGGGCACGCCTACGCCCAGGCCGGAAAACCGGACAAGGCACTCCCCCAGCTTCGCTACTACGTCATGAACGCCGTGCCGCTTGCGGCACAGGACGTGGATGAGGCGGCCAAGGTCATGGAGTCCCGGTTCGTCATCGCCCAGTTGCTAGCGAGCACTGGTGAGACGGAGTCTGCGATCACGGAACTGCGAGCCGTCCGGCCGTTGCTCGCCGCCGCCTACGGGCCGGAGTCAGCGCAGGTACGCAACCTCGACAAGCAAGCCGCGCGCCTTCAGTTTGTACAAGGTACGACGTTTTGAGTTTTTGAAGTCACCGCTAGCGCTCGCTCGCCTGGCCAACCTGGCTAGCTGACGAACTGAATGGCTTGAAACCGAACTTGGCGGGGTGGACGGGTGATTCTTATTCGCGGGAAGTGGGCGCGGTCTGGTGGGTCGGCGGGGTCTCAGTCCGTCACTGCAAGTCCGTCGACGATGGCCCGGGCAACTGGCGACGGGTCAGTGCCATCGAGCGCGAAGCCGACGGGTGCGCTGACTGCGGGCTGGGCGATCATCCGGGGCCCGGTGCCCCGGTGCGGCCAGGTCGCCGTGTGCACGATGAACGGGTGGCACAAGAACACGTCCCCGGCTGTCCCTGTTGCGTGCGCGACCGGACGGCACAGGGTGGAGGGATACCAGAGCTGGGTGTCGGCGTCCGTGCCTGCCTCGCCGTAGGGCGCCAGGAACCGCGGGACGGTCAGGTGCGAGCCGCAGATAAGCCGCGTGGGCGCGTCATCGGGCCCGACATCGGTGAACAGGAACAGCGCGAGCAGCCCGCGTGCCCGGGAGCGGACGTTGACCCACCAGTGCTGGCCGGCCGGGCCGGGGGAACTGCCCTCGATGTGGTAGCCGACATTCGCGCGGTCTTCCGACGGGAACCGCACGATCACCGCCCCCCGATATCCAGCGACGGCCGCCAGCGGCCGGGGCCGATCAGCTCGTCATAGGCGGCCGTCAGCCCTGGCGCCATGTAGGCCGCTGTGAACGGCTCGCCCGACAGGCCGAGGCTGTCCGCCTCCACGAGCGGGCGCCAGGTGCCGCGGTCGTCCTGGCGGACGCCGCACTGCCCCATCGCCGCCCAGATCAGGTCCCGGCACTTTGCCACCGTATCGGCGTCCACGGCCTGGCGAACGGCTACGAACCCGTCCCGCACGAAGGAATCGACGTCCACGTGGACATGATGGCGCTGCCCGCGCTGGCCAGTCATCCGGTTAAGTACCAGCCAGTGCGTTCGCTAGCCGAGCCAACCTCGCTAGCCGACAAACTGACCGGCTTGAAAAGATCTTGGAAAACACGTTCGGGGTGACATCGATTGTCCTACACGGGCGATATAATGTTCGCATCAGGTCAGATCATCCCCCGCCCATCCGAACGGAGGGTCCCCGGTCATGGCAGCAGCCCCGCCCCCCGACCGCGACGGCGAGCAGCCGCCGCTGCTGCCGGGCGATGACTGGGACGCGGACGCTGACCTGGCCCGGTTCCTGGCCGACGTCGAGGCAGGCCGGGAGAAGATCCCCGCAGAGCAGGACCTGGCTGCCCCGCCGGTCATGATCACCCTGGGCGAGGCCGCCGATATCGACCCGGTGATACTGGGGGCGATGGCCGGCCCGGACGGCCTGGGCGGGCAGACCTGCGACCCGGGCAGGGCGGCGGCGATGCCGCCGGGCCCGCTG
>JASHXJ010000092.1 GCA_030043595.1 Trebonia sp. | reverse complement strand
GAACGAGATCCGCAGCGTGGAGGCGTACGCCTCCGACATCGTGATGCCGTCGAGCTTGGCGTACGAGCCGTGGTACACGATCGGGGTCGTCGACGGCACGAAGAACAGCGCCAGGTAGGTCCCGGTGAGCAGGAGGATCACGAAGGACCACAGCGCGATCTCGCCCAGCATGAACGACCAGTGGTCCGGGAAGACCTTCCGCATCAGGACCCGGACGCCGCGCGCCCCGTGGAACCGGTCGTCCAGCCATCCGCCGACGCCGGAGACCGCGGGCGGGATCTTTACTGCGTCGTCGCTCATCCGCGCTCCCAGAAGCTCGGGCCGACCGGCTGGGTGAAGTCGCTGGCCGCCGCGATGTAGCCGTCCGCGTCGAGCATCAGCGGCAGCTGCGGCAGCGGTCGGGGCGCCGGGCCGAATACCACCCAGGCGCCGTTCGAGGCGTCGAACGTCGACTGGTGGCACGGGCACAGAATGTGGTGCGTGGTCTCCTCGTACAGGGCCACCGGGCAGCCGACGTGGGTGCAGATCTTGGAATAGGCGACGATGTTGTCGATCGTCCAGTTCATCGTGGCCACCAGCGTGCCGCCGTCATAGCGGTCTGGCCAGCTCATCTGGCCGGGCGCGAACTTGATCAGGATGATGCCGGCCTTGGCGAGCGCGTCCGGGTCGTTCTGGTATCCCTCGGGGATCATCGTGATCATGGTGCCCGGCGCGGTGAAGTCGGCGGGCCGCAGCGGCCGCAGGCCGCCGAGGGTCACGGCGCGCAGGCCCTTGCGCCACACGGTGTTCCGCAGGGACGTGCCGGGCAGCGGGCCGAGGTCGCGCAGCAGCACGAGGGGCGCCAGCGCTAGCGGCGCCGTGGCGATGAGCATCGTGCGCCGCAGCAGCGGCCGCTTGGTGACCTGGCTGATCGCCGCGCCTTCCGCGAAGGTCTTCTGGAACGCGGCGCGGTCTTCCGGTGCCGACCTCAGGTCGTGCCGCTCTTCCTCGATCTCGATGTTCGGCGTCAGGTGCCGCACCCAGATCATCGAGCCGGTGCCAAGCGCCAGCAGGGCCACCGCGAGCGACAGCCCGAGCGCCAGGTTCGAGCGGAACACCGCGTCGACCGCGTTCGCGCCTGCCGGGATGTTGCCTATCCCGACTTCGATTCCGATATAGGCCGCGATGAATCCGCAGCCGGCCAGGAAAGCGATCACGAACAGGGTCGCGACCAGCCGTTCCGCTCGCTTCGCGTGTGCCTTGTCCGGCGGGTCGGCGACGAGCGGCGGCTCCGCCGGAGCCTTCTCCACATCGACTGAGACGGGGGCGGGCGACGGGGTGCCGATCACCCGGCGAGGGGCTGCGGGCTCCTCGATCTCACTCATTGCTGCTCCGATTCACCCTGGACGTGGTCCCGCCGCTTGGCGGTGAGCCACATGGCGATGAGCACGAGGAAGCCGAGCCCGCCGAGCCAGGCGAGGAGTCCCTCGGTGACCGTGCCGGTGCGGCCGAGGGACAGGCCGCCGGGGTTGGGCTCGTTCCGCGTGTCGATGATGTAGGCGATGATGTCGCGCTTTTCCGCGGGCGTGACCACGCCGTCGCCGAAGACAGGCATGGCCTCGGGTCCGGTCAGCATCGCCTCGTAGATCTGGGTGGGCGTGGACGCCGTCAGGGGCGGGGCGTTCTTACCGTAGGTCAGCGCGCCGCCGGCCCCCGCGAACCCGTGACACTGGGCGCAGTTGGTGCTGAACAGCTCCGAGCCGAGCGCGGTGTTCGCGCCCGCGATCGACACCTGCGCGGCGTCGGGGATGGCCGGGCCGCCACCGAGCGAGGCGATGTACGCCGCGATGTCGTAGATCTCCGTCGGCGTGAAGTCCGTCGGCTTGCGCTCGTTCTCGGCGCCGAGCTCCTTGGCGGGCATGCGGCCGGTCGACATCTGGAAGTCGACCGCGGCCGCGCCGGCGCCGATCAGCGACGGTGCCTGTGACGTGCCCTGGGCGTACAGGCCGTGGCAGGCCGAGCAGCTCTCGACGAAAAGCGACCTGCCCTGCGCGACGCTGGTGTCCGCCTGGGCGGGCGCCGAGGCCGAGGCGCCGCCTCCGGACAGGACGCTGTAAAGCGCGCCCACCACGACGAGTCCGGCGGCGATGGCCGCGTATCCGGCGGCGGGGTGCCTGCGCCGGGCCATGATCGAGCTCACTCGGTGTCCCCTGGCTAGTGGATGAGGTAGATGGTCGTGAACAGCCCGATCCAGACGACGTCGACGAAGTGCCAGTAGTACGACACCACGATCGCGCTGGTCTGCTGCTCCAGGGTGAATCTCTTCGCCGCGTACGTCCTGCCGAGCAGGAACAGGAACGCGACGAGCCCGCCGGCGACGTGCAGGCCGTGGAAGCCCTCGGTGAGGTAGAACACCGAACCGTAGTTGCTGGATGACACCGTGACGTGCTGGTGACGGATGAGATCGAGCCACTCGTAGCCCTGGCCGAGGTCAAAGTACAGCCCCATGAAGAAGGTCAGGATGTACCACTCGCGCAGTCCCCAATTCCGCACGTCCCAGATGGCGCGGGAGCGCCGGATCTGGTGCCGCTCGACGGCGAAGACGCCCATCTGGCAGGTGACGCTGGACAACAGCAGCACGATCGTGTTCGC
>JASHXJ010000013.1 GCA_030043595.1 Trebonia sp. | reverse complement strand
ATCGCGGCCGCGCTGCGGCCGCGGTTTCCGTGGCTCGGCAGCGTGGTCCAGGCCGCGCTGCGGCGCACGGAGACCGACGTGCGCGCGCTGGCGGCGCCCGGCGTGCGCGTGCGGCTGTGCAAGGGCGCCTACGCCGAGCCGGTGGCCGAGTCCTTCACCACGCGCCACGAGGTCGACAAGTCGTACGCGCGCTGCCTGCGGGTCCTGTTCCGTGGCCCCGGATACCCGATGGCCGCGACGCACGATCCCCGGCTGATCGCCATCGCGGGGTCGCTCGGCCTCGGCCGCGCGCCGGACAGCTTCGAGTACCAGATGCTGTACGGGGTGCGAGCCGACGAGCAGCGCCGGCTGGCGGCGACCGGGGCGCGCGTCCGGGTGTACGTGCCCTATGGCGGCGACTGGTACGGCTACCTGGTCAGGCGGCTCGCCGAGCGCCCGGCGAACCTGGCGTTCTTCCTCCGTTCGCTATGGTCTTCCTCATGATTGGGGTCCCGTCGTGATCGCGATACTCGGCACCGGCAAGATGGGCGAGGCGCTGCTTTCCGGGCTGCTGCGGGCGGGCCGGCCGGTGTCCGGCGTGGCCGCGGTGGTTCGGCGCGAGGCGCGGGCGGAGGAGCTGCGCATGGCCTACGGGGTCCCGGTGATCACCGCGGAAGAGGCGGCGAAGAACGCGAGCACGCTGGTGATCACCGTCAAGCCCCAGGACATGGCAAGGCTGCTCGCCGAGATCGCCCCGTTCACGGACCAGTCGCAGCTGGTCATCTCCGTCGCCGCCGGGATCACGACGTCGTTCATTGAGCGGCACTTCCCAGTCGAGGTGCCGGTGGTGCGGGTGATGTCCAACACGCCGGTGCTCGTCGACGAGGCGATGTCGGTGATCTCCGCGGGCTCGTTCGCGGGCGAGCGCCACCTGGCCGCCGCCGAGGACCTGCTGCGCCCGGTCGGAAAGGTGCTGCGGATCCCCGAATCGCAGCAGGACGCCGCGACGGCGCTGTCCGGCAGCGGCCCCGCCTACGTCTACTACCTGGTCGAGGCGATGGTGGACGCGGGGATCCTGCTCGGCATGCCGCGCGGGACCGCGCTGGAGATGGTCACCCAGGCGGTCTACGGCGCGGCGACTATGCTGCGGGACTCAGGGGAGCATCCGGTCATCTTGCGGGAAGCCGTGACGTCACCCGGCGGCACGACGATCTCCGCGATCAGGGAGCTGGAAAGGCACGGGGTGCGCGCCGCGTTCCTCGCGGCCATCGAGGCCGCCAGGGACCGCGGCCGGGAGCTCGGCGGCTCCTGAAGGTTCACTTCTGGAGGTAGCGATGACCGGTTCGCTGGTGATGGTGTGGGACGAGGCGCTCACGCACTATGACTTCGGCCCCGGGCATCCCCTGGCGCCGGTGCGGGTCGCCCTGACGGTCGCGCTCGCCCGCGAGCTGGGTGTGCTCGGTGCGCCCAGCGTGACAATGCTGTCCCCCGCTCCCGCCACGGACGGTGAGCTGGCGACGGTGCACGACGACGACTACATCGCCGCCGTGCGGCAGGCTGGCCGGTCGCTCGTGCCGGACCCGCGGTTCGGGCTCGGCACCGACGACAACCCGGTGTTCGAGGGCATGCACGAGGCGTCCGCCCTGGTGGCCGGGGCGACGCTCGCGGCGGCCCGGGCCGTGTGGGCAGAGTCCGGCGTGCACGCGGCGAGCATCGCCGGCGGGCTGCACCATGCCATGCGCCGCGCCGCGAGCGGATTTTGCGTCTACAACGACCCGGCCATCGCGATCAGGTGGCTGCTGGCGGCCGGCGCGGAGCGCGTCGCCTACGTGGACACGGACGTGCATCACGGGGACGGCGTGCAGGCGGCGTTCTACACCGATCCCCGGGTGCTCACAATCAGCCTGCACGAGAGCCCTGCCACGCTGTTTCCGGGCACCGGACTACCCAGCGAGACAGGCGAGGGGGCGGGCGAAGGATACGCGGTCAACGTGGCGCTGCCGGCGGGCACCGGGGACGCGGGGTGGCTGCGCGCCTTCGACGCGGTGGTGCCGCCGCTGCTGCGCGCCTTCAAGCCGACGGTACTTGTCAGCCAGCACGGCTGCGACAGCCACCTGCTGGATCCGCTGGCCCACCTGGAGCTGAGCATTGACGCGCAACGGCTCGCCCAGGTCATGCTGCACGAACTGGCACACGAATTGTGCGACGGAAGATGGCTGGTTACCGGCGGCGGCGGTTACGCGCTAGTCCAGGTAGTGCCCAGGACCTGGACCCATCTGCTGGCCATCGCGGCAGGCGCGCCTGTCGACCCGCTAATGGAGACACCTGCCAAGTGGCGCGAACTGGCCAGGTCCTTGGCCGGCGAAACGGCACCGCTGACGATGACAGACGGCGCGACCGGAGCCTATGTTCCTTTTAGTTCCGGGATGGATCCTTCCGATCCGGTTGACCGCGCGATCATGCGAACCCGCGGTGCTGTGTTTGCCTCGCATGGGCTGCTTGCGCAGCCGTGACGTGCTTCTTTTTGTTTTTTGCGCAGAAACATCAGGCTGTCTGATGGGGCAGCGGTCTGCTTGAGGCCGAAGAGTAACAACAATGAGGCTATTCGGGGGGCTTGCTCTTTTCTGTACGAGACTTACCCTGGGATACGTACGTGACTGGTGCGCTGAATCCGGTCAGGCGTGCTCGGCTTCGCGCGGAAGAGGGCAATGATGGCAACCGAAACTCCCCTAAGCGACGTGAGATTCCTTACAGTCGCC
>JASHXJ010000012.1 GCA_030043595.1 Trebonia sp. | reverse complement strand
TCCCTGTCGTGGGTGGCGGCCTGCGTCGGGCTCAACAGCAAGAGCCCGGAGTCGGCCGCCTCCTTCGGATTCATCGTGCTGTTCCCGCTCGCGTTCGTGTCCAACGCCATGGTGCCGACCCAGCACATGCCCGGCTGGCTGCAGGCCGCCGCCGACTGGAACCCGGTCAGCGCCGTGACCGCCGGAGCGCGCAAGCTCTGGGGCAACCCGAACCCCTCCGCGTCGATCAGCGCCTGGCCGATGCAGCACCCCATCGAGGCGTCAATCGCCTGGTCGGTGCTGATACTCGCCGTGGCAGCGCCGCTCGCGTCCTGGTACTTCCGGCGCCGGACAACCGAATAACAATGACTTGCGCCAGTCTGAGCTCGCGAACCTGACGGAGTGACGCGATGGACGCCGAGCGACAGCAGCTGCTCGCCCGGTGACGCCGGGCACGAGCCGGTAGGGCACGATGGTTGCGTGAAGGACTGGGTAGCCTGGCACGCAGCCTATGACGATCCGTCTTCGCCGTTGAGCGCACGCCTGAAACGGGTCCGGTCACACCTGTCCGATGCGATTGACAGTGCGCCCGCGGGCCGGGTGAGCCTGGTCAGCCTGTGCGCCGGACAGGGGCACGACGTCATCGGGGTGCTGCCGCAGCATCCCCGCCGGGACGACGTCCGCGCTGTGCTGGTCGAGGCCGACGCGCATAACGCCACCCTGGCCCGCCGGGCGGCGCAGCGACAGGGCCTGTCGCAGCTTGAGGTCCGCCAGGCAGACGCGAGCCTGACTGCCAGCTTCGCGGACGCACTCCCAGCCGACGTGCTGCTGCTGTGCGGCATCTTCGGCAACGTAGGCGATGACGACATCAGGCATACCGTCCACGCGGCACCCGCGCTGTGCAGTGCGGGCGCGACCGTGATCTGGACCAGGCACCGGCGCGCACCCGACCTGACACCGCTGGTACGGGCATGGTTCGCCGAGAGCGGCTTCGAGGAGATCGCGTTCGACGCGCTCGAGAACAGCGCTCTGACCGGCGTTGGCGTCAACCGGCTCCGCCGTGCCCCGGTGGCCGAGGTGCCCGGCCACCGGCTGTTCACGTTCCGTGCTGCGTGACGGCACAGCACGGGATCAGAAGCGTCAGGAAGTACACCCGGCCTGGCCGCCAGTCAGGCCCTGCGAGCGGTGAGTCCTTGCACGCTCGGCTAGCGTGGGTATCAACCGGTCCCGCCAGATGCTGAGATCGATCATCCCGCTGGACATCCCGCCGCGAGCGTACTGCGCGCGGTAGGCCGACGTCTCAGTCCCGCTCGCCAGGTCCAGGCCGGTGAGCTCACGGAAAGCCACATGCAGGAGGCTGGTCACTCCGGCGGCCGATGCGGGGATGTCGATGCCGGACAGGTGCTCCCGCAGTGCCCGCCATAGGTGAGGGTCGCCACGCAGCCCCCAGGTTCCCGGCTCAGGGTCGAACAGGCTGGCCATCGTCGTGACCGCGCGATCCTCGCTCGCCATGATGCAGTTTCGCACGGCAGTCAGGCTACGGTGACCGGCAGCCTCTCGAATCCGCGGAAGGCCAGTCCCGGTATCCGGCGGTACTCGCCTGCTTCGGCGATGGCGGGGAACCGCGCGAGCACAGCCGGGAACGCGATCATCGCTTCCAGCCGGGCCAGGGCCGCGCCGAGGCAGAAGTGCGGGCCGCCGCCGAAGCTCAGCGTGCCGGCGTCGGATCGGTGCGGGTCGAAGCGGTCCGGACTGGCGAACCTGCGCGGATCCCGGTTCCCGGCGCCGATCAGCAGGATTACCTGGGTACCAGCGCTCACGGGCATGCCGCCGATCTCGGCCGGTGCCGCCGCGCGGCGGACCGTCATCTGGACGGGCGCTTCGTAGCGCAGCGTTTCCTCCACGAAGTCCGCGGCTGTGATCTCGGCCTCCCGGACGGCCGTGGCCAGCCGAGGGTCCGACAGCATGAGCGCCAGCCCGTTGCCCAGGAGGTTGGTGGTGGTCAGGAACCCGGCCAGCAGCAGCGTGTTCAGGTTGCCCAGCAGCTCGGCGTCGCTCAGCCTGCCGTCGCCGGCGTCGGTGACCTGCACCAGCACGCTGAGCAGGTCGTCGCGGGGGTACTTGCGGCGCTCGCCGGCGAGGGCAGTGAAGTAGTCGTTGAGCCGGACCGTCGCGGCGTCCGCCACCGCGAGCGCGTCCGCTGCCCGCTGCCGCTCGCCCAGCAGTCCGGCGACAAGGTCGGCGGCGAGCGGCCGGAAGGTCTCCCGGTCCGCCTGCGGTATCCCGATCAGGTCGCAGATCACGATGACCGGCAGCAGATAGGCGAAGTGGGCCACGAAGTCAACCGGCTCGCCGCCGCCGCCGAGGTCGGCCATGTCGTTGAGCAGGCTGGCGGTCGTCGCGGCGATCGCCGGCGCCAGGCTGGCCACCCGGCGGTGGCTGAAGGCCCGCGACATCAGGCCCCGGACGCGGGCGTGCTCGCCGCCGTTCAGGTCCAGGACGGAGTTCTTGCTCATCGACGGGTGCTCGCGCCACGCCGGGAAGCTCTCGTCGAGCCCGGTGGCACCCTGCACCTCGAACGCGGGATCACGCAGGACCGACTCGATGGCCGTGTAGCCGGCCACGAAGACCGACGACCACCGCGGCGGATGGCAGGCCTCGCCGGCCGCGAGCAGGTCCGCGTAGTACGGGTAAGGGTCGCTGGCCGCGTCCGAGGTGAAGAGGGCTCGCAAGATCTCGGTCGCTTCCACCTGGCACTCCTGGCCGCGCGGCCTGCTTAGTCCGTGTTCTCGCGGAAACCGCCGAGAAAGCGGCGGAACACCCCGCCGTCTCGCGTCAGCGCCGGGCCTGGCGGCGGAGCCTGCGGCAGTTCCTGGCCGATGGGCTCCCGGTAGTCAGCTCGCGCGATGGCGTCGACAACTTGCGCCTCGTCGAATGCCGCGGAGCCGGGAATCTCCGGGATGAAGCCGACGAGATCCCCGTCAAGCAGCACCTCGGCCGCCAGGGACATCGTGCCCTCGTTACCCCAGATCGCCTCGCGCCCGCCACCGAGCACGACACGGACTCCGTAGACATCAATTCCCGCGTTCTCCAGGTGCGCGTCAATGCCTCGGTCTCTGAGAGCGTCGGCGACGCGCCGGGCACGGTTCTCGTCCATGCGCTAAAGCTACCTGTTGCGCGGGTCGTCAGTCGTAGTAGTACTCGCCCCGGCCCAGCTGCACGACCCGGAAAGGTCGCTCGGAGATCAGCTTGCGCAGGTGCCGTACGCCGCTCAGGCTTGCGATCACGACCGCCGCGGCGGCCGCCAGGATCGATGCGCCGAACAGCGCGAGCCCGCCAATGACGTGTCCGAGCAGCATCATGATCACGCCGACGAACAGCGCCACCGGCACTGCCGCAACGAGCAGCACAGCCAGCAGCGCGGCCGCGAGAACCACCTTCGTCGACCAGCGCATCGTCCGGTCCGCGTACCAACCAGCCATCTCGCTCACCCTCATGACCTCGGCTACAAGTCAAGATATGTCGCGTAGCTGACTAGCGCAACTCCGCTCCCGGCCCGAGACATCGGTCAGCTGACGTATTTCGAAGCAAGGCAACCGGACGGCCCGGCGCAGTCTGCCACTATGGCGGCCGTGCGCGGTATCCCGGGACGTCAGGCTCGCTTCCGCGACGTGTTCGCGGTCGGTGAGTTCCGTGCGCTGTGGGCGTCGCAGGCCCTGTCGGAGGCCGGGGACCGGCTGGCGCTGGTCGCCCTGACCCTGCTGGTCTATGACCGGACCGGCTCACCGCTGCTGTCGGCTGTCGCCTACGCGGCGGGGTACGTTCCCTGGGTGATCGGCGGCCTGGCCTTGTCCGGCCTGGGCGACCGGCTGCCGCGCCGGGAGGTGATGGCGGGCTGCGACGTGATCAGGGCGGTCCTGGTCGCGCTGATGCTGCTGCCGGGAATCCCGGTGGCCGGGCTCGTCGGCCTGCTCTACGCGACCACGCTGGCGCAGGCGCCGTGCGAGGCGGCCAGGTCCGCGATCCTGCCCGACATCCTGCACGGCGAACGGTACGCGCTGGGCGCGACGGTCATGCAGACCACTTTCCGGGCGGCGATGGTGGCCGGGGCGGCCGCCGGGGGCGTCACGGTCGCGCTCATCGGGACCCGCCCCGCCCTCGCGATGGACGCCGCCACGTTCGCGGTGTCCGCGGCGCTGGTCCGCTTCGGGACCAGGGCCAGGGCCGCCGCCGGGCCGCCTCCCGGGACGCTGCGGCAGCTGGGCGAGGGAGCCCGGCTCATCCTCGGCGACAAGGCGATCCGCACGCTGATGATGCTCGGCTGGCTGATCGCGCTGTATTCGATCCCCGAAGGCATCGCCGCCCCGTATGCCGGGCGGCTCGGCGGCGGGCCTGCCGCCGCCGGGCTCGTCATCGCCTCGGGGCAGGCCGGCGCCGTGCTGGCCGCCCCGCTATTCGCCAGGGCCGTCGGCCCGCGCACCCGGCTGCGCCTGATGGGACCGATGGCCGTGTGCACCTGCGCGGTGCTGCCGCTGACCATCTTCCGCCCGGGCCTGGCCCTCTCGCTGGCGATCTTCGCGCTGTCAGGCACGTTCGCCATCTACCAGATCGCCGCGAACACCGCGTTCGTCGACTGGGTGCCGGACGAGCGCCGCGCCCAGGCCTTCGGCCTGGCCAGCATCGGCGTGGTCGCGTGCCAGGGCGCGGCTCTCCTGCTCGCCGGCGCGGCCGCCCAGGTGATGCCGCCCTCGGCGGTGATCGCACTGGGCGGCGCAGTGGGCACGTTCATGGCCTGCGGCCTCGCACTGCGCTGGCGGCACCTGCCGCGGGTCGCTGGCGCGGGAAGCTGGCAGCCAGCGGCCCGCTGGTCAGCTTGAGGAGCCGTACTGGATGGGCACGTTGATGACCTGGACCTTGGTCCAGGCGCCGGTGCCGGCGAGCTGGAACACGGTCAGCGTCCCGCCGGATACGGCGAGCGCCTGGAAAGAGCCCGCCGACCCGGCCAGGGCGGCAGTTCCGCGCGGCGGTGCCGGGAGGGCCGACCAGGCGGCGCCCGGCCCGGAGACCGTTTCCGCGCGGTCGCCGGCCAGCAGCACCCACGCGGAGCCATCGGAACCGGTGCCGGACGCGACGACCTCCCCGGCGCCGGCGGGCAGCGGGGAGGACACCGTCCAGTGCGTGCCGTCGCTGGTCCACGCGGCCAGCAGGCTCGCCGTGCTGCCGGACCCGGCGCGGAGCAGGGCAACGTCCCCGGCGGAGGTGCCGGTGAGCCGCAGCACCTGCAGCTGCCGGCTGGCGAGACTTCCGGTGATGACGGGTCCGGCGGCGTGCCATGTGCCCGCGGTGTCCGCGAAGATGCCCGCGTCGCCCGGCCGCGCGCACGCGGCGGCGGCGAGCGGGGCGCCGGACGGCGCGTAGGCGACGGCCGTCAGGCCGGTAATCTGGCAGCTCCGGCCCGCGGCGCTGGCAGCGATGGCGCCGGGCGCGGCGAGCCGCTGCCAGGCGGCCACCGACGAGGCGGCCTGCTCGATGGCGCCGTCGCCGAGCAGGGCGAGCAGTTTACCGTCGTCCGCGGCGATCGCGTCGGGGACGGCGGCGACGGCCGCGTCGAGCAGGCCGGTACCCCAGGTCTTCCCGTCATCGGTGGTAAGGGCCAGCGGCGAGAAGGTCAGTCCCTGGCTGGGGCGGAACGCCACGCCGATCTGCTGCCCGATCGCCGGCGCGGCGGCGACCAGGCCGCCGTTATCGGCGACTCCCGGCGGAGTGACCAGGACCCAGTTCGTGCTCCCCGCGGGCCGGCTGAACAGCTCCCAGAAGTTGTCTTCGTCGGCCGCCGACCCGCCCATCGGCAGCACGGCCCACGTTCCTCCCCCGGTCGCGGCCAGCGACGTGACCAGCGAGGAGGTGACGGCCCCGGCGGGCTTGGCCGGGGCCGGGGAGCCGCAGCCCGCCAGCAGGAAGGTGCCCGCCAGCAGCGCGCCCAGCACAGCGGGGCGGCTGCGGCGTGGGCGCGGTATGGGGATTCGCACGGGGATCCTCACTGAACCGGCTGCATCGCCTGGATGACCGAGTCGGCCATCATGGCCGCGAACGACGACTTGGTGGCTGACGTGGCGGGACCAGGGTCGGCGCTGATCTCGTCGCGGACAAGGCCGGTGCCGTCGATGACGTACACCACGTCGTTGTGCGCGGTCATGGCGCCGGCCGGCAGGTTCTCCACGTCGATGCCGTAGTCCTGCCACACCTTCTCCAGCTCGGGCAGCGGCCCGGTCAGGTAGAGCCAGTTCGGGACCTGGTTGAGGCCTTCCTGGCTGTTGAACGCCTGCGTGAACGCGGTCGACCGGTACGTCGGGTTCGCGACCACGGCGACCAGCTCGGTGTGGCTGGCGTTGCCGCCGAGGACCGAGTCCGTCGCTCGCATCTCCTGGGCAATGACCGGGCAGTCCGTGGTGCAGACCGGATCAAGGAAGGTCAGCAGCACGACCTTGCCGCGCAGGCTGGACAGCGACACCTGGCGCCCGGCCTGGCTTATCAGGGTGAAGTTCGCCGCGGGGGTGTCGAGCGGGCCGTCCGAGCCCGCCAGCGCCTCGGCGGTGATCGGGTCCGCGGTGCGGTTGACCGACGCCAGCGCCATCGGCGCGGCGCCGACGAGGATCACGATGACCGCCCCCGCCGCGGCGACCGCGCGCCAGCCGAGCGCGCCGACCGACTCGCGCAGTGCGAGCGGGTGCAGCGGGGCGGGCAGCCAGGACGGCACGGA
>JASHXJ010000091.1 GCA_030043595.1 Trebonia sp. | reverse complement strand
TAGGCGCTGCCGAGCTGCAGCACGCCCGGGCCAAGGCTGTACTTGCCGGTATCCGGGTCCTGGGCGACGAGCTCGTGCGCCTGCAGGGTGCGCAGCAGCCCGTGCACGGTGGGCTTGGCCAGCCCGAGCCGGTCGGCGATCTCGGTGACGCCCAGGCGGGGCGTGCCGGAGCCGAGAACGACGAGGATCTGCGCCGCGCGCTGCACCGACTGGATCATGACACCCTTTCCGCTCAGGACATTCATTCAGTAATACCGAACAACATTCAGGATATGCCATGTCGCAGCTAGCGCCACAGGTAGGGATCGTGCTGGTTTCGCACAGTGCCCGGCTCGCCGAGGGCGCGGCGGACCTGGTCGCGCAGGTCGGCGGCGGGACTGTCACGGTGATCGCCGCGGGCGGCACCGACGACGGCGGCCTGGGCACGAGCGCGGAGAAGGTCGCCCGCGCGCTGCGCGGGGCCGACACGGGCGCGGGCGTGCTCGTGCTGCCCGACCTCGGCAGCGCGGTCCTCACCGTCCGGGCGCTGCTGCAGGACCTGCCGGACGCCAACGTGGCACTGGTGGACGCGCCGTTCGTCGAGGGGGCGGTCGCGGCCACGGTCACCGCCGCCGCGGGGGCGGACCTGAAGGCGGTGGCCGAGGCGGCGCAGGAGGCGTGGCATGCCCGCAAGCTCTGAGTCGATCACGCTCGAAGGGGACCTGCATGCCCGGCCGGCGGGCGCGCTCGCCGTGGCGGCCGGGCGGTTCGCCGCCGCGGTGTCGGTCAGCGCGGGTACCCGCACCGTGGACGCGAAGAGCGTGCTCGCCGTGATGGGCCTTGGCGCGACGAGCGGGCAGCAGGTCACCGTGTCCGCCGACGGGCCGGACGCCGAGGAGGCGGTGGCAGCGCTCATCGCCATCCTCGGCGACGCGACCCGCGTCGGCGGCTGAACTAGCCAAGCTAAACTAGCCAAGCTAGCTGTACTGCAGGAGCACCGCGACCACGTCCGAGTTGTCAGCGGAGTGGGTGGATCCGCCGGCCAGCTGCTGGGTGGTGCCCGGGATGCGGGCGACCGAGTCGATCGTGATCCCCCGCGCGCCAACCGGGAGCACCGCCGGGGTCAGCTTGCCCGCCGCGTAGTGCAGCAGGTATGACAGCCCCGAGACCGGGCCCTGCATCGGCAGCCACAGCCCGCCAGTGCCGTCGGTGCTGAACTGCGGGCTGGGGCCGAACCCGTACTCGCCCTCGGCCAGCTTGGCCCAGGTGTGCCCGTTGTAGTGCAAGACCACGACCGGGCCGCCCTCGTCCTCGGCGACGCCGTTGCCGAGAGCGTAGACATTGCTGTCCGAGTAGGCGAGGATGCCGACCACCTGCGGGTCGTTGAGCGGACCAGGGATCACCGGCGGCAGCAGGCTCTTGACCGGCGTGGCGACCCACTTGCCGCCGGTCCAGTGCTCCACGTCAGCGCCGCTGAATCCCCAGACGTCTGTCGCGGACAGCGCGCTGCCGCCCTGGAGGTTCTTGCTGACCTGCGTCCAGGTGCTCCCGTTGTAATGCCAGACGCCCAGCGCGGGCTGCAGCGGGAACGCGGCCTCGCCGAACACCCAGATGTCGTTGGCCGCGAGCACTGTGGCGTCGTCGATCTCGTCGGCGAAGGTCTTCACCACCGACCACTTGCTGCCGTTCCAGCGCAGCACGCGGGACTTGGCGCTGCCGAAGCCCTGGGTGAACGCCCACACGTCCGACGGCGACGTCGCACCCGCCGCGATGACCTCCTCGTCGAGCTTGCCGATGAACGGCGCCTTCGCCCACTTGCCCCCGCTGAGCTCGTAGGCCCGCGGCGCGATGGTGTTACCCGTCCCGTCGAACGCCCAGGCGGTCGTTTTCCCGGTGGCGGCTATCGCGGTGAATTCCCCGCTGATGTCGGTCTTCACCGACTCGACGATGTGCCAGCGCGGGGCTGCCGCCCGCGGCCCTCCGTCCGCGGCGCTCGCGGCCGTCGCCACGCCCGCCGTCAGCAGGCCGGCTGCCCCGGCCGCGATCCACGCTCGTGTCCGCATCATTGCTCCTCCTCTGTGTCCCACGCTCAGCGTTCAGCTGTACTGCAGGAGCACGGCGACGACGTTTCCGCCGAGGTTGCCGGCTGCGTGGGTGAACCCGCCCGCCAGCTGCTCCGTGCTGCCGGGGATCTGCGCCACGGCGTCGGTCGTGAGCGTCCCCGCCTTGCCCGGCGTCGCCGCCTTGGTCAGCTTGCCTGCCGCGTAGTGCAGCAGGGAGGACGCGCCGCCTTCAGCGGGCCCCATCATGGCCAGCCACAGCCCGCCGCCGCCGTCCGAGCTGATCTGCTGGAACTGGGGGCCGAACCCGAACAGGCCCTGGGCGACCCTGGACCAGCTGTGACCGTTGTAGTGCAGCACGACGACCGGGCCGCCGTCGTCTTCCTGGTTGCCGTTGCCGACGGCGAAGATGTTGCTGTCCGACAGCGCGAGGATCGCGACGACCTGCGGGAAGTTGAGGCCCGAGGTCTGCTTCGGCGGCAGCAGGCTGCCCACCGGGGTGGCCGCCCACGTGTGGCCGTTCCAGTGCTCGATGCTCGTGCCGGTGAACCCCCAGACGTCGGTCGCCGACAGCGCGCTGCCGCCCGAGATGTTCTTACTGACCTGCGACCACGTGCTGCCGTTGTAGTGCCACACCCCGAGGGCGGGAGTGACGTGCGGCACCAGCAGCATCCCGAACACCCATACGTCGTTGGCTGCCAGGACCGAGATCCCGTAGATCTGGTCGGCGAACGCCTTGGCCACCGACCACTTCGCCCCGTTCCAGCGCAGCACCTGCGCGCCCGCGCCGGCGTCGTTGGCGACCGCCCAGACATTCGACGGCGAGGACGCTGCCGCCGCGTCGACCTCCTCACCGGTCTTGCTCGGGAACGCCACCTTCTTCCAGGTGCCGCCGCTGCGCTCCCACGCCGTCGGGGCCGAGCTGAACCCGATCCCGTCGAACCCCCACCCGGTCGTCTTGCCTGTCGCGACGACCGCGGTGAAGTTCCCGTTGAAGTCGGTCTTCTTCGAAAAGACGGTATGCCAGCTGGGGTCCGCCGCCCGCGGCCCCGCAGCGGACGCGCTCGCGGCCGTCGCCGCGCCAACCGCGAGCAGGCCGGCGATCCCGGCCGCGAGCCAGGCGCTTGACCGCACCATGGTTCCTCCTCTGTGTCCGGCCTGTGTCAGCTGTACTGCAGGAGCACGGCGACGACCTTGCTGCCGAGGTTGCCGCTGGCATGGGTGAACCCCCGCCAGCGAGCCGCCCGGTTGTCCCGGGGATGCGCGCGACGGCGACGATGTTGATCAGTGGCGCGCCGCGATCCAGGCCACCCTGCGCGACATTGTTCCTCCTGTGTCCAGTGAGATACCACTTCTCACGCATGTCGCACAATAGGGCGGTTCGGTTCGGTTCGCGGAGACGGGCGGGATCGTTCCGGATAATGAATGTGCTGCCAGCCAGCCCAGGAGCAATTCGTTCAGCTGGTCCGGCGCGTCGAGCGGTATCCAGTGGCTGGCGCCGGCGATCTCCGCGTACCGCCACGGTCCAGTGACGAGGTCGCCGGACGCCCGCATCCGGGCGCCGTCGAGGAAGCGGTCGCCGTCGGACCAGATGCCCAGCGTCGGCGCGGCCACCGGCGGGAGGTCACGCGGCGGGCCCGGCATGCGCGGGGCGAGGTTGGCGCGGTAGAGGTTCAGCGAGGCGGTCAGCGCGCCAGGCCGGGACAGGTCCGCGATCGCCCGGTCGACGTCCTTGTAGCCGGCGGCTATCTCGCGGAACAGGGCCCAGTCCTCGTTGCTGACCTGCGCCTCCGCGACGCCCTCGAACTGGAAGAACAGCTGGTACCAGGCCATCTCGCGCTGGCGTACGGTGACCGGAGCCAGCGGGTGCGGCACCGAGAGGGCGGTCAGCGTGCGCACCCGGTCCGGCAGGAACATCGCGGTGAGCCACGCGACCGCCGCGCCCCAGTCGTGCCCGACGACGTGCGCGGAGTCGATCCCGAGCGCGCCGAGGACCGCGGCGACGTCCGCCACCATCGTGCTGAGCTGGTAATTCTCCTTGCCCTCTGGACGAGAGCTCTGCCCGAGGCCGCGCAGGTCCGGCGTGACGGCGCGAAAGCCGCTCGCGGTCAGCACCGGGACCTGGCCGCGCCACAGCGCGCTGGAGTCCGGCCACCCGTGCAGCAGCAGCACGGGCACGCCGTCGCCATGCACCTCGACATACAGGTCCGCGCCGTTCGCTTCCACCATCATGTGAGCATCCCCGGCACCCTTCATGTGAGCTTGCGACCGCGGAGCGTTCAGGTCTTGCGGCCTACGCCGCCCCAGCTGATGGCGGGGGCGCGGGACGCCCCCCTGCCGGCCGCGGGGCGCCACAGGTGACTGGGTACCAGCCCGGGCTCGACGAGCTCGAAGCCGTCGAACAGGCGCAGAACCTCGGCCCGGCTGCGCAGCCAGATCCGCTCGCTGGCCTGCTCATAGGCGGCCGCCGCGCGCTTGGCGGCCTCCTTGTCGGTGATGAGGTCTTCGCTGACATGGTTCAGCGCCAGGTAGCTGCCGGGGACCAGCGCGTCGCGAAGCGCGGCGATGACCGCGGCCGGGTCGTCGTAGTCGGCGAAGAAATGCATGATCGCCAGGAGGATCAGCGCGATCGGCCGGGAGAAGTCCAGGTGCTCGCGGACGGCGGGGAGGCCGAGCAGCGCCTGGGGATCGCGCAGGTCCGCCTGGACGACGATGCTCAGGTCCTGCCGGGTCAGCCACGCGTTGCCGTGCGAGACGACGACCGGATCGTAGTCGGCGTACACCACCCGCGCGGCCGGGTTGATCGTGTGCGCCACCTCGTGCACGGGGCCTTCGGCGGGCAGGCCGACCCCGATGTCGAGAAACTGGTCGATGCCCGCCTCGCCGGCGAGGAACGTCACCACGCGGCGCAGGAACCGCCGGTTCTCCCTTATCGCGGCGCGCATGCCAGGCAGTGCCGCCATCGCGCGCTCGGCGGCGGCCCGGTCGGCCTCGAAGGTCTCCCTGCCGCCCAGGTAGTGGTGATACATCCGGGCGACGTTGGGCGTAGTCGTGTCCAGCCCGAGCCGCCTGGATGCGTCTCGCTCCACGGGAACAGCCTAGCCGCCTGCCGATGCCGCCGGTGGGCGGAGGCCTGCCAAAGGAGGGCTGGAAAACGGAGCGCTGGGCAGGCGCGACGGATCGTTCGGGATAATGATTTGCATTCCTGGCGGGACGGGAAGTTTGCTCTTGATCGAGTAGTTAAGCCGCGGCTACCCGGCGGGGCAATCTCACTGGGCCCCCACTAGGATCACATCGTGGGTGACCGGATTGTTACCTGGCCGAACGCGCTGAGCGCCGCACGGCTAGCCGGTGTTCCCGTGTTCCTGTGGCTGGTCATCGGTCCGCGAACCGCCACCGCTGACATCATCGCGGCGGGAATCCTCGGCCTGGCCGGAATAACCGACTGGCTTGACGGGAAGCTGGCAAGGATGCTCAACCAGACCAGCAGGCTCGGGCAGGTGCTCGATCCCGCCGCGGACCGGCTGTACATCGCCGCCACGGTCGTCGCGCTGGCGGTGCGCGGGATCATCCCGTGGTGGCTGTTCGCGGTGCTCGCCGCCCGCGAGTTGTTCGTGGGGATGTCGCTGGTGCTGCTGCGGCGGCGGACCCCGTACGGCACGCTGCAGGTCAGCTTCGTCGGCAAGGCGGCGACGCTGTGCCTTATGTATGCGTTCCCGCTGCTTTTCCTCGGGGCGCATGGCGGGATCGCCGCTGAGGTGGTCCGCGTGATCGGGTGGGCTTTCGCTATCTGGGGTACTGCCTTGTACTGGTGGGCGGCGATGCTGTATGTCACCCAGGTAAGGGACTTGGTGAAAGGAGCGGCTGCGTCTTGAAGGCCGTCGTCATGGCAGGCGGTGAGGGCACCCGGCTTCGTCCGATGACCGCCAACCAGCCCAAGCCGCTGCTGCCGGTCGCCAACCGGCCGATCATGGAGCACGTCCTGCGCCTGCTCAAGAAGCACGGGTTCGCGGAGACCGTCGTCACCGTGCAGTTTCTCGCCGCGCTGGTGCGGAACTACTTCGGCGACGGTGAGGACGTGGGCATGTCCCTGCAGTACGCGACCGAGGAGATGCCGCTGGGCACCGCGGGCAGCGTGAAGAACGCCGAGGACGCGCTGCGGGACGACTCGTTTCTCGTGATCTCCGGCGACGCGCTCACCGACATGGACCTGTCCGAGATGGTCCGCTTCCACAAGGACAACGGGGCGCTGGTCACCGTGGGCCTCAAGCGGGTGCCCGACCCGCTCGAGTTCGGCATCGTCATCGCCGACGAGGACGGGCGGATCCAGCGCTTCCTGGAGAAGCCGACCTGGGGCCAGGTGTTCTCGGACACGGTGAACACCGGCGTCTACATCATGGAGCCCGAGGTGCTCGCCGAGGTCTCGCCGAAGGAGTCGGTGGACTGGTCGCACGACGTGTTCCCCAAGCTGATGGCGCGCGGGGCGCCGCTGTTCGGCTACGTGTCCGACCGGTACTGGGAGGACGTCGGCACGCTGGAGAGTTACCTGAAGGCGCAGGCGGACGTGCTGAACAAGAAGGTGTGCACCGACATCGCCGGGTTCGAGGTCTCGCCGGGGGTGTGGGTCGCGGAGGGCGCGGACGTGGACCCCGACGCG
>JASHXJ010000090.1 GCA_030043595.1 Trebonia sp. | reverse complement strand
GCCGCCGCAGCACCGCCGCGTCGCTGCGGCGGTAGTCCGGGTAGCCGAGCTCGGTGAGCCGGGCTGCCATCTGCCGCACCCAGCTGTGCCTGGCCAGCGCGAGCAGGTCGCCGAACAGGTACGGAGCGGTTGACGCGGGCGCCATATGCCTCCAGCATACCGATATGCAATCTGGTTGCATATCTTCGCGGCCGGGTCCTAGAGGCCGGGGAGGAACTGGCGGAGGGCGGCCCGGCCCGCGGCGGCCACGATCGAGTCGTCCTGCGGGGTGTGCACCCGGGAGCAGAGCACGTCCCTGTAATGCCGCTGCAGCGGATTGTTCCTGGTCAGGCCGTTATTCCCGACCAGCGCGACGGCCTGCTCCACCGCGCTGATCGCGGCCCGCGTGGCGACGAGCTTGGCGGCGGGCGCCCGCTGCATGGCGGCGCCGTCTCCGTTGCCTGCGCGCTCCGCCAGGGCGTCTACCAGGTCGCCGGCGGTGCCGAGCGCGGCCTCGATCTCGCCCACGGCGGCCTGGAAGCGCGGCAGGGTGGCGAGCGGGGCGCCGAGAGAAGCCGGGGTCCGTTCGGACAGGAATCTGACGAGCCAGTCCCTGGCGGCGGCGGCCACTCCCAGGTAGAGCGCACTCAGGCCCAGCGCGTTCCACGCCCCCGGCAGCTCGCCTGATTCCGGGACTCCGCCCAGCGTGGTGGTCGCGGTGGCCGGGGCGGCGTCGAAGATCACGTCGTCGCTGCGGCTGGCCCGCAGGCCCAGGTGGTCCCAGGTGCGCTCGATCGTGACACCCGGGGCGTCGTTCCTGACCAGGAAGCCGCCGGCCCGCGGCGGGTCCTCGTCGGTGCGCGCCCAGACCACCATCCAGCGCAGCCCTTCCGCGCCGGTAGAGAAGATCTTGTGCCCGGAGACCTGCCAGCCGGCCGTCGTGCGGCGGGCGACGGTGGCGGGCAGGCCGCCGCGGGCCGGGGTGCCGAGCTCCGGCTCGACCCGCAGTGCGTTGATGAGCACGGGCTGGTGCCGCGACTCGGCCAGCGCCTGCGCGTACACATCGGCCGGCCACGATGGCTCGATCCCCTGCATGGCGTGCGCGAGCAGGGTCATCGCGGTGATCAGCGCGACCGACGGGTCGCCGCGGCCGAGCGCCTTGAGTATGGCGGTGGTGGCGGCCAGCCCGGCGCCCGGACCGCCGTAGCGGGCGGCGACGGTGGCGGTCAGCAGTCCCGCCTCGTGCACCACCGCGATGCCGCCGGAAGGGAAATCGGCGTGACGGTCGTTGTGTTCGGCCGCGGCGGCCAGGACCCGCGTGACCTCGGGGAGCTTGTCCAGCCGGGGCGGCGCTATACCGATAATATCGATGGACATAATAGATATTATGCGGCTCCGCTCCCCGCCGCCCCGGCTTGACGGCGGCCGCTCAGCCGGGCGGCCGCTCAGCCGGGCAGCAGGGTGAAGTCCTCGAAATCGAAGCCGGGAGCCACCACGCAGCTGACCAGCACCTCGGCGCCGGCCGCCGGGCGGGCCGCCTGCCAGTGGCCGCCCGGGATCACGTGCTGCGGAACCTGGCCGGCGGCGAGGTCCGGCCCCAGCGTCACGACGCGGGCGTTGTCCGCTCCGGCCGGCCGGTCGCCGCCCCCGCCGTCGAGCACTGTCAGCGGGCCGCCGGCGTGCCACAGCCACGCCTCGTCCGACCGGACCCGGTGCCAGGCCGACTCCTCGCCCGGCGTCAGGAGGAAGTAGATCACGGTCGCCGCGGCCCGCGGCCCTGGATAGCCGGGCGGGACGGACGGCGGCCCCGAGCGCCAGGTCTCGCGGTACCAGCCGCCCTCGGGGTGCGGGGCGAGGTCAAGGAGCTCGGCCGTCCGGGGCCGCGCCGCGGCTGAGTTCATGGCACCACTATCGCGTGTCCCTGATCTGCGGGCGCCGCCGGAGCTGAGCCGCGAAGATCCGGCCGCGGCCGCGGTGCCGCTGCGGAGGGGGCGGGGCGGCGGCTAGCGCAGGGCGCCCGGGACGGAGTGGCCGAGCACCGCGACGAGCAGGGACAGCACCGAGACCGCGACGATCGACACGGTGATCAGCCGGATTCTCGTGGCGCTTACGGCGGGCAGGCTGGTGCCCGGTGCGCCGCCGCGCGACGATACCCGGCCGAGCTGCCAGACCACCGGCGCCATGGCGAGGATGACCAGCCCGGTGACCACGTTCACCTTGAGCACGACGCCGCCGAGGGCGCCGAACGCGATCGCCGTCCGGGTCCAGGCCAGCGACGTCCGCTCCCGCGCCAGGCCCGGGTCGCGCTCCTCCGGTTCGCGGTCAAGGGGGTCGCGCCGGTCCGGCTGGCGGTCGGCCGGGTTGCCGCCGCCGGGATCGGGGCGGTCCGGGGCTGGCGGGTCCGGGGGTGTCGGGGCCGGGGTCATCGGGCCGGGGTCATCGGATGGCAGAGATCAGGAGGATGATCGCGGAGATGAGGGCCATCCCGGCGATCGTTGCGGCCAGGATCCACGGCATCACCGACCTCGGCAGCGGCTCGCCGCGGCGCAGCGCGCGCTGGTTGCGCACCCACTCGGTGTAGGCGACGATCGCCAGCACCGCGCCGAGCACGATCAGCGGCACGCCGAGCAGGTGGCGGCCGGCCGGGACCCCGGGGAACGGCGGCAGC
>JASHXJ010000089.1 GCA_030043595.1 Trebonia sp. | reverse complement strand
CCGCGCCCGCCCTCGCGCCCGGCGGCCCGGCGCCGCTAGCCCCCTCCGCCCCGTCGGCACCCACGGCCCCGCCGCTCGCCAGCCCCCGCGCGATCGCGGTGACCGCGGCGAGTCGCCACCGCTCGTTCTGATGAAAGGAAAGAACTTCGGCGAGCCGGTCGTAACGAGCGGGCAGCGGCGAGAACAGGCTCCGCGCGAATCGGCTGGCGTCCGGCATGGCGGCTCCCGGCGGGTCGGGTCCCTGTACTGGCTCTACCCCGCGGGGAGCGCGGCACGGATTCTGGCCGCGTATTCTTCGGCCGGGTGCGCGGCGTCGTACGGGTGCCGCGGGCCGAGCCAGAACCGCAGGCCGTCCTTGAAATTCCGCGGGATCACGTGCATGTGCAGGTGCGGCACCGACTGGCTGACCACGTTGTTGACGAGGATCATCGAGCCGTCCGCGGCCAGCCCGTCCTCGACCGCCCGCTCCAGGCGCTGCGCGGTGATCAGGAATTCGGCGGCGTGCTCCGCGGGCAGGTCGGACAGCAGCCGCAGGTGCGCCTTGGGGACAAGCAGCGTGTGGCCGCGGAACAGCGGCCGGTGGTCCAGGAACGCGAGCAGGTGCCCGGTCTCCAGGATCCGGACCGCGTCCGCCTCGCCGCGGATGATCGCGCAGAACGCGCACGTGTCTTCCGCGGCACCCGGCATGAGGCCGCAGTGTAGCGGCCCGCGGGGCGGGCGGCGTGCTCAGAACGTGAACACCAGGCGGGCGGGGACCCGGCCGGCCAGCACCTGGTCGAAGCAGGCGTTGACGTCCTGAAGCTGCCTCGGCTCGGCGATGACCCGGGTGCGGCCCGCCGCGTGCAGCGCGAACACGTCGGCGAGGTCGTTGCGCGTGCCGACGATCGAGCCGATGATCGACTTGCCGCTGAGCACGGTGTCGAAGATCGAGAAGGTCATCGTGTCCTCGGCGGGCAGCGCCACGCAGGCCAGCCGGCCGCCGCGCCGCAGCGACGCGTACGCCTGCTCGAACGACTGCGGGGAGGCCGCGGCGGCGACCGCGACGTCGGCGCCGCCGATTTCGGCGATGCCCTTGACCGGATCCATGGTCCTCGCGTTGATCGTGACGTCCGCGCCGAGTTCCCTGGCCAGTTCCAGCTTGGCGTCCTCGACGTCGACCGCGACCACGCGGGCGCCCAGCACCCGCGCGTACTGCAGGGCCAGGTGACCGAGCCCGCCGATGCCGAAGATCGCCGCGGTCTCCCCGGGCTGCAGCCTGGCCACCTTGATGGCCTTGAACGTGGTGACCCCGGCGCAGGTGAGCGGAGCCGCGTCGAGGGACGAGATCTCGTCGGGAACGGCGACGACGAACCGGTCGTCGGCGACCGCGTACTCCGCGTAGGCGCCGTCGACCGAGTAGCCGCTGTTGCGCTGCTCCTCGCACAGGGTCTCCCACCCGGCGACGCAGTACTGGCAGTGCCCGCAGGCGTAACCGAGCCAGGCGATCGCGACCCGGTCGCCGACCTTGTGCAGGGTGGCGCCGGGGCCGGTCGCGGTCACCACGCCGACTCCCTCGTGACCGGGGATGAACGGCGGGTGCGGCTTGACCGGCCACTCGCCGTGCGCGGCGTGGATGTCGGTGTGGCAGAGGCCGGACGCCTCTATCCGGACGAGCACCTGGTTCTGTCCGGGGACGGGAACCTGGACCTCGCGGATCTCCAGGTCGGCGCCGAGCTCAGGGACGACGGCAGCCTTCATCGTGGTCATTCTTCGTTCTCCTCGTGGCCGCGGATGGTACATACATTCTGTAGTTCTATGACGACGGATCGTGACTCTTCTCCCGCTCATCCCTCTTCCCATCAGACGCTCTTGTCACACAGCTCAGCGCACGGTGCGCGGTCGGGGGCTACCGTGGGGGAAAGTCGCCGCGGCGCTCAGGAAGCGGGTGCGTGTTGCGAAGGGGGACCTGGATGCGGGCATGGCATGTGGAGGAGCCGGGGCCTGTCGGCACCGGGCACCCGCTGGTACTGCGGGACACGCCGGTGCCGTCGCCTGGGCCGGGGGAGCTGCTGCTTCGGGTGCTCGCCTGCGGGGTCTGCCGGACCGACCTGCATGTCACGGAGGGGGACCTGCCGGTCCACCGCCCGGGCGTGACGCCCGGGCACGAGGTGGTCGGCGAGGTCGTCGGTCTCGGGCCCGGGGACGTTTCCGGGTTCGCGGCTGGGGACCGGGCCGGCGCGGCGTGGCTGCGCTCGACCGACGGCAAGTGCCGGTACTGCCGGCGCGGCGCGGAGAACCTCTGCCCGTCCTCGACGTACACCGGCTGGGACGCCGACGGCGGCTACGCGCAGTACCTGACCGTGCCCGCCGCCTACGCGCACCGGCTGCCCGCCGGCTATTCGGACACCGAGCTGGCGCCGCTGCTGTGCGCGGGGATCATCGGCTACCGGGCGCTGAAGCGCGCGTCCCTGCCGCCGGGCGGCCGGCTCGGCGTCTACGGCTTCGGCGGCAGCGCGCACCTGGCCGCGCAGGTGGCGCTGGCCCAGGGGGCGACGCTGCACGTGATGACCCGCGGCGTGCGCGCGCAGGAGCTGGCGCGCTCGCTCGGCGCCTCCTCGGTCAACGGGCCGGCCGACATGCCGCCCGAGCCGCTGGACAGCGCGATCCTGTTCGCGCCCGTCGGCGACCTGGTGCTGCCCGCCCTGGCCGCCCTCGACCGCGGCGGGACGCTGGCGATCGCGGGCATCTACCTGACGGACATCCCGGCCCTGTCCTACGAGCGGCACCTGTTCCAGGAACGCCAGCTGCGCAGCGTCACCTCCAACACGAGGGAGGACGCACGGGAGTTCCTCTCCTTCGCCGGGTCGCACCGGCTGTCGGTCACCACGCATGAGTACGGGCTCGAGTCCGCCGGCCAGGCGCTCGCCGACCTGAAGGCGGGCCGCTTCGACGGCGCGGCGGTGCTTGTGCCGTGACCGGGCCGGTTACTGCGAGGGGCTGGTTACTGCGAGAGCGTAGTGTCCTGCGCCGCGACCTTGATGACCACGCCCTGACTGCTCACCGAGACGCCCTTGACCTGCAGCCCGGCGGGCAGCGCCGGGATGTTGATCGTGTAACCAGGCAGCGAGCCGATCAGCGCGGCGGCGATGCCGCTCAGGCCCGCCATGCGGACGGTGATCTGGCTCGGCCCGGTCTGCACGACGTCCGCGGTGGCGGTGAGCGGACCCAGGTCCACGTTCGCCGCGTTCGGCCCGCCGGCCGGGTCCGCGGTGATCGTGACGCCCTGCACGCCCGCCGCGTTCTCCAGCGAGGCGAACGTGACCAGAGCTGTTCCGGAGATGCTGTCGATCGTCGCGCTGCTGAAGCCCGAGTTGAGGTGCACGCCGGTAGCCGTCGCCCTGATGCTCGAGATGTCGAGCTTGCCCGCCTGGATGTCGCTCGCGCTGATGTCGATCGTCCGGATGTCATGGGCGGCGAGCTGGGTAAGGAAGGGGAAGCCCGCAATCGTCACCGAAGGCTTCGCGGACAATCCCGACGACGACTGGAGCCTGGCAGCGATCATGTTCTGCGCGTACGCCCGGGCTACCTGGTCGCCGACGACGAACAGCACCGCGAGTACGACGAGCGTCACGAAGAGCGCGATCCAGCCCCGCCCGCGCCGCCGGCGTCGCGGCACGCGCTGCGAGTGGCGGGTTTTCCCGTACCCGGCCTGCCCGTACCCAGCCTGCCCGTAGCCGGCCTCGGTGCCGGGCTGGCTGGTGTACTGCGGCGGCTGCGCCGGCCATCCAGCCTGTCGTTGCGGCTGCTTCGGGTAATCGCTCACCTGCGCCCCTCTCGCTGGTCCGCTCCTCCATCGTTTATACCGGCGCTAGGGGACTACCCGGCCGCTCGCTTCTATTCCGCTATTACGCGAGAGTGCCGGCGCGGCTCACGGCATCATTTTGCGGGCTCGCTCAGGTCGACGTTGCTGCCGCCTACCGACGCGCTCACCCCCTGCGCCGTCACGGAGACATTGGTGATGCGCAGGCCGGCGGGCACCCCCTGGGGGAGGCTGAACGAGAAGGGACCCACGGAGTTGAGTATCTCGTTCAGCAGGCTTCCGTTGTTCACCAGCTGCACGGTGACGGTGGTCGCCGTGTACGTGACCTTCGCCTCCGCGCTGGCGCTGAGCGGCCCGAGGCTGGCGTTGAGCGTCACCAGGTTCGGCCCGTCCGCGGCCAGCGTGACGCTGGCCCCGGGGAGCGCGTCCAGGGCCGGGGTCAGGTCGGCGAATGACACGAACATGGTGCCCGCGACCTTGTCGGCCGTCCCGCCGCTGAAGGACTTGAGGTGCAGGCCGGTCACCGTGGCCTTGATGCTGGTGATGTCGATGGTCACCGGCCCGGCCGGAACCGGGACCTCGCTCGCCGAGATGTCGATCTGACGGAGGTCGCGCTCGGGCCACACCTGGGTAAGGAACGGGAAGCCCTCGATCGTCACCGACGGCTTGACCTTGAGGCCGTTCGACACGAACTGATCGGCTATATCGTTCTCCGCGACGGCGACCGCTACCCGGTCGGCGATCGTCACCAAGATCAAGAACACGATGACGCCGAACAACGCCATCATCCAGCCACGGATACGGCGCCGCGGTCGCGCCCGCGCCCCGCGCGGATAACCGGACCTCCCGCCGGGCCCCCCTGCCATCGGTCCGCCCGGCATCGGTCCGCCCGGCGCCCCGCCAGGCCC
>JASHXJ010000088.1 GCA_030043595.1 Trebonia sp. | reverse complement strand
GTCGGAGAAGGGGTGGAAGAACGCCTGGTACTTGAAGGTCGCGCCCGGCTCGATCGCCGGGCTGGCCCACAAGGCGAGGAACGGTGCGTCTCGGTAGTAGTAGCCGCCGGTGGGAATGCCCTGCGAGTTCGGGATCGGGGACAGCTGATCCCAGATGGTGGGCAGGGTGGAGGGCGCCTCGGAGTTGTGGTCCCGGTCGGTCCGGCCCGCGTGCTGGTAGAAGCGGTTGGGGTAGGTCTCCCCGGCGAACGCGCAGAAGTAGCGGTCCAGCGTCGTGTAGTGCTCGGCGAGCGCGCCGATCACCGGAAGGTCGGGCAGGGCCTTGCGCGTCCCGTCAGGATGCCGGTTGGTGTAGTAGCCGATCGGGAAGGTGTTCGCCGCGGCGCGCCTGACGCCCGGGTTGTCCGGCGGCGTCGTCGGCCGCTGCAGGAAGCCGTCGAGCTTGCCGTAGTTGTACTCGACGAGCCAGCCCTCCCAGCTGTGGTCCGGGTCGCTGTACCCGCACCCCTGGAAGTCCGGGGCGAGCGGGTAGTTCGGGTAGGTGTTGCCGTCGACGGCGGACACGAACGCCAGGTCGTGACGGCCGTCCGCGCCGGGCAGCCAGCCGAGGAAGTGGTCGAACGAGCGGTTCTCCATCATGAGGATGACGACGTGGCGGACGCCGCGCGAACCGTTGGGACGGATCATGCTCGAAGCGTTGGCGACCGCCTGGGAGAGCAGGTCGGCGCCGGTGACGGCGAGGCCGGAGGAGGCGGCCGCGATCTGGAGGAACCTGCGACGAGAGAACATCAGGCAAAACTAGGCCGCGCAGGCGGCCGAAAGCAATCCGGCACGATGACAGGGGACGAAATCGCGAAAACATGTAAGTGGCGCGGCGCCGAACGCCTGCGCGTCGCTCGCGCGCTTACCGGTCGCAGTCGCCACGGTCCGTTCGGACAAATAGAAAAGATCTTTTATCCCGAACGAGCAGTGGTGACTGCGCGCGGCACCTCGACTGTGCCGGTGCCGCCGGCCATCGGAGCTGATGGGAACTCAGGCAGCAGGCCAAACGCGTCCACCACAGCGAAGGCTTCAGCCCTGTTGCGGACTCCGAGCTTGCGAAAGAGGCGAGTCTGGATGCTCTCGATGGTCTTCGGGGATATTCCGAGCGCGCGCGCGGTCTGCCGGATCGAGTATCCGCGGGCCACTGACTGCAGGATGTCACTCTCGCGTGCGGTCAGCTCGGGCAATTCCCCGCTGTCCGTTATCCGCTGGCCGAATCCGGCGGGTGCGACTCCGATGAGCGACCGCATCGGCAGCGAGTCGACCACGAGATAGCCCTGACTCACCATGTGCAGCACCGCGAGGAAGTGGTCGGCTATCCTGTCGGCCGGTACCAGCGAGTCGGCCCCGCTGGCGAGCGCTCTGGCGAGCTCAGGCGAATCGAGCGGATCGCTGTGCACCACGATCGCGGGCACGCCGAGTTGTTCGGCCAGGTCCCAGTCCGCCGGCTCCGGGTTGACCAGGGCGGCCACGATCGGGCCACGATTCCAGTCCGCCCAGTGTGCGCCCGCCGCGGGCCCGTGCCCCCGGACCAGAACGAACGGGAGCCCGCTCGCGAGCAGGGCGACCACCACCTGATCACGGGCTGGGCACGCCCGGCCGGACACTACCGTCAGCACCGGGAAGTCGTTGCTGCTCGCCATCGGCTGCCTCGGGGGCTTGCCGGCGCGCTGGTCGAGCATGCCGAGCGTCGCTGCCCGCGAGACCGCCTGCGCGCTGCTGTTCACGCCAAGCTTCGCGTACACGCGGCGCTTGAGATTCTCCACCGTGAGGGGGCTGATGCCCAGCAGGTCCGCGATCTCGGCGACGCTGTGCCCGGAACTCGTCAGCGTCACGAGCTCACGTTCCCGCTCGGTCAGGCCGCCCTGGCCGATGTGGGCGCCCAGTCCGCTGGTGCGGCGCAGCAGCGCCAGCACGCCTGCCAGGCCATGCGATTCAGGAACAAGGGAGGTGACGCCCGCGCGGCAGGCGAGTTTGAGATCAGGCTCGGAAGCGTCCCGGTAGATCACGATCACATTCAGCCCGGGGAAATGCTGCAGCAGCTTACCCGCGGCCGCGGCGAATTCCCGCAGGCGCTGCCCCGCGTCGAGGATCACGGTGTCTGGCCGGCCCAGGTCGCACAGCGTCGGGAGCTCTTCTGGCTTCGCGACGTTGCCTACGACGGTAATGTCCGGCCGGGTGGCCAGGCACGCGGCGAGTGTGTCGCGGAGCAGCCGTCGCGACGACTGCACGGCTACCCGGACGGTGACGCGAGCGGGAACCGCAGTCATCGTTTAGCCCGATATCCTGGTAGTTGATCAGTTATGGGTTGACGCAGTGGCTAACTTACGCCCGGCCGGCTTGTCACGAAGACGTAACGGACTTTTGTGCCGTGTCTCGCCCTTTCTGCCCCTTTGTCCCGATCGGCTCAGCCCGTCGGAGGTGGCGAGGCGATCGCCGTGCGGAGCAGCTTCAGTTCGGTCGTGACGGCGGCGCCGGCAACCTGAACCCGGTGGTTGAACGACCGCATCCGGGTGAGCGAGGACGACAGTGCCTGCTCGGCGGTCAGCGTGGCGCGGGCCTGGTTGGCCTGGATCAGCGCCTTGGCGACAGGGGCCACGGCGGGCGGGAAGGGGAAGCGTGCCAGGCTCGCGTCGAACGCGCGCTCCGCCGTCACTTCCGCCGTCAGGGCCGCTTCGGCTGCGGCGAGGCTGCGCCGTTCGCTGGCGTTGTAGGCGGCCACGTCGGCATTCAGCTGCTGGATGGCCGGAGTCATGATCGCGATGTACTGGCTGGTCAGCATCTGCACGGTGGTACATTGCAGGCCGGAGGGCGACAGGTTGGGCTCGCACCCGGCGGCGGCGAGTGCGGCCTCGTGACGCTGGCCGGTACCCGTGGCGTAGCCGAGCCCCAGGATCACCAGCAGGGCAGACAGGGCGGAAGCAACGATGAGGATCACCCCGCCAGCAGTCGTCTGCTCCTGGCCGCCGCTGGCATACGACTGGCTCATCACATCCCTCTCCTCACCCGTCTCGCTGGGGCCCGGTCTTTATCCGGTGTCTTTATCCGGTGTCTTTGTCCGGTGTCTTTATTCGGCGCTGGGGTGCTCCGTGAAGGAGTCGATCCCCTTGAAGATCTCTTCGTTGAGGATGAAGATGAAGCCGAATACGAACAGCGCGAAAATCGGCGCGATGGTTACATAGACGAGCCAGTTCCGGCCTTCCTTTTGCCGGGCGGCGATCCAGCGCTTTACCGGCGGCAGCCTGAGGGTGAGCAGGAAGAGGCTGCACGCCGAGTACTGGTAAAAGCGCTGATGGAAGACAGGATCGCCGTCGCCGGCGAAGCCGGAG
>JASHXJ010000660.1 GCA_030043595.1 Trebonia sp. | reverse complement strand
GGCGCCGACCCGGCCTGGATCGAGGCGGTCGCCGAGGCGCTCAACGCCGGACTGACCCCGGAGTTTCCCGTTCTCGGCGCGATCGGCACCGGCGACCTGACCGGGCTGGCGGCGACCGCGCTGGCGCTCATCGGCGAGCGGCCGTGGCGCGCGGCCGACGGCCCGGTGCGGCGCACGCTGCTCGCGCCCGCGGTGGCCGACGCGGACGCGCTCGCGTTCCTGTCCTCCAACGCCGTGACGCTGGCGCAGGCCACGCTGGCGCACCACGACCTGACCGCGCTGCTCGACGCGGAGCTGCGCATCGCCGCGCTCAGCCACCTCGCCCTGTCCGGCTCGGCGCAGCCGTACGCCGAGCCGGTGCAGGCGGCGCGGCCGCACCCGGGCCAGCGGCGCACCGCGCGGCGGCTGCGCGAGCTGCTCGGCCCGGACGCCGCGCGGCCGGCGGCCCGCGTCCAGGATCCCTATGGGCTGCGGGCCCTGCCCCAGGTGCACGGCCCGGCGGTAGAGGCGCTCGGCCACCTCGAACGGGTGCTGCGCGTGGAGATGAACGCAGCCGCGGAAAATCCGCTGGTGGACCCGTCCGGCGGGCTGGTACTGCACAACGGCAACTTCCACGGGGCCTACCTCGCCCACGCGCTCGACAGCGCCCGGCTGGCGCTCTGCGCGGACGCCGCGCTGCCGGTGGCCAGGCTCGCCGCGCTCACCGACCCGGAGCGAACCGGGCTGCGGCCGTTCCTGGCCGACGGCGCCGCGGGCAGCTCGGGGATCCTGATCCTTGAGTACACGGCGAGCGCCGCGCTGGCCGAGATGCGGGCACTGGCCGCGCCGGTCTCGCTGGGCACGGCCGTGCTGTCCCGCGGGACCGAGGAACACGCCGCCTTCTCCCCCCAGGCGGCGCGCGCCGCGGCGGCGATGGTGCCACGGCTGCGCACCGTGCTCGCGTGCGAGCTGGTGGCCGCGATCCGGGCGCTGCGCCAGCGCGGCGTCCAGCCCGCGGGCACCCGGCTGCGCGCCTGCTACGACCGCGCCCTCGCCCGTCTTCCCGGCGGCGACGAGGACCGTCCGCTCGACACCGACATCGCCGCCGCCGAGCAGGTGATCAGCGCCCTCGCGGAGCGCTGACGGGGGCGTCCTGTGCCGCGAAGACGGCGAGTGAGCGCAGGTCGCCCGACTCTTCGGTAACCAGGGCGACAAGCGTGCCGTCGGGGGCGAAGGCTGCCAGCGGGGTTTGCGGGATCGCGACGGAGGGAGGCGCCGCGATGCGGGCACCGTGAGCCAGGCGGCGGGCGTCGTCCGCGGTCAGGCTGACCCGGGGGAAGGCCGCCGCGGCGGCCTGCGCCAGGGGAGTAACCACGAATCGTTCGGACAAAAGATCCAGAGTGCGGGCCTGATCGATGGTGTAGGGCCCGACCGAAGTACGGCGCAGGGCCGTCAGGTGGCCGCCAGTGCCGAGCGCGCTGCCGAGGTCGCGGGCGAGCGCGCGGATGTACGTGCCGCTGGAGCAGCGGATCGTCGCGTCCACGTCGAGGTAATCGGCGGCCGGGCGCACGCTGGTGACGCTGAACTCATAGACGGTCACCGGGCGGGCCGCCAGTTCCGGTGCGGCGCCCGCCCTGGTCAGCTTGTAGGCGCGCTGGCCGCCGACCTTGATCGCGCTCACGCCGGGCGGGACCTGCGAGATGTCGCCGGTCAGCCTGGCGACCTCGGCGTCAAGCGCCGCGCGCGGGACGCCGCTGGCCGCAGCACCGCCGGACGGCTCGCCCTCGGCGTCGTCGGTCGTGGTCGACTCGCCAAGCCGGATGGTCGCCGCGTACTCCTTCTGCGATAGCGACAGGTAGCCCAGCAGCCTGGTCGCCTGCTCCACCCCCACGACCAGGACTCCGGTGGCCATCGGGTCGAGCGTTCCCGCGTGCCCGACGCGACGGGTTCCGGCCAGGCGGCGGACCCGGGAGACCACGTCGTGCGAGGTCATGCCGCCGGGCTTGTCGACGATGACCAGGCCGCTTGGCGCGGTCATTCCGTGTCGTCGTCCTCGTCCCAGTCGTCGGCGTCGGCCGGCTTGCGGTACGGGTCAGGGTCGCCGGCCCACTGCGCGCCCTCGCGGGTGCGGGCGAGCTCGGCGTCGGCCTCCCGCGCGGCCGCCACCAGGTCATCGATGCGGCGCGCGCTGTCCGGCAGCGCGTCAGGGACGAACTCAAGCGACGGGGTGTGCCGCAGCCCGATCTGCCGGCCGACCTCAGAGCGGATCACGCCGGTGGCGCTGCGCAGCGCGGCGGCCGTCTCCGCCCGCTCCTCGGGCGTGCCGTACACCGTGTAGAAGACCGTCGCCTCCCGCAGGTCGCTGGTCAGCCGCGCCTCGGTCACGGTGACGAAGCCGAGCCGCGGGTCCTTGATCCGGCGTTCGAGCATCTGGGCGACGATCTTGCTGATCCGCTCGGCGATACGACGCGTGTGGGCGGCGTCCATGCTCGCTCACTCCTCTTCGGTAAACAGCCGCTGTCTCGCCGACAGCAGCTCGATCTCCGGCCGCGCCGCCACCAGGCGCTCGCACTCGTCGAGCACGGCGGTGGCGTTGCCCGCCGTGGCGGACACCACCGCCACTCCGATCTCGGCACGCCGGTGCAGGTCAAGATGACCAGTCTCGGCAACCGCGACGCCGGGGTACCGGCGCCGCAGTTCCGCGACGAGCGGCCGGACGACGGCCCGCTTCTGTTTCAGCGAGCGGACGTCGCCCAGCAGCACGTCCATCGTCAGCGCGGCTACGTACGAGGCTTCTCCCGCATCTCGAAGGTCTCGATGACGTCCTCGATCCTGATGTCGTTGTAGCCGACGCCGATACCGCACTCGTAGCCGTCGCGGACCTCGGTCACGTCATCCTTGAACCGGCGCAGCGACTCGACGGTGAGGTTGTCGGAGATCACCACGCCGTCCCGGATCAGCCGCGCCTTGCTGTTGCGGTTGATCGTGCCGGAGCGGACGATGCAGCCGGCGATGTTGCCGACCCGCGGCACGCGGAAGACCTCGCGGACTTCGGCGGTACCGAGCTGGACCTCCTCGAACTCGGGCTTGAGCATGCCCTTGAGCGCGGCCTCGACCTCCTCGATCGCCTGGTAGATGATCGAGTAGTAGCGGATTTCCACGCCCTCGCGCTGCGCGAGCTCGCCGGCCCGGCCGGCCGGGCGGACGTTGAAGCCGATGATCACCGCGTCCGACGCGATGGCCAGGTTCACGTCGTCCTGCGTGATCGCGCCGACGCCGCGGCCGATGACCCGCAGCGAGACCTCCTCGCCCACGTCGATCTTGAGCAGCGCGTCCTCCAGGGCTTCCACCGAGCCGGACACGTCGCCCTTGATGATCAGCAGCAGTTCCTCGCGCTCGCCCGCCTTCAGCGCCGACTCCAGGTCCTCCAGCGTGACCCGGCGCCTGCGCTGGGCGAACTGGGCGGTCCGCTCGCGCGCCTCCCGGCGCTCGGCGATCTGCCTGGCGACCCGGTCGTCGGAGACGACAAGGAAGTTGTCGCCGGCGTCGGGTACCGCGGTGAGGCCGAGCACCTGCACCGGCCGGGACGGCGGCGCCTCGGTCAGCTGACTGCCGTTCTCGTCGAGCATGGCCCGCACCCGGCCGTAGGCGTCGCCGGCCACGATCGAGTCGCCGACGTGCAGCGTGCCGCGCTGCACGAGCATGGTCGCCACAGGGCCGCGGCCCTTGTCGAGCTGCGCCTCGATCACCGTGCCCTGCGCGTCCTGGTCCGGGTTGGCGCGCAGGTCGAGCGCCGCGTCCGCGGTGAGGATGATCGCCTCGAGCAGCTGGTCGATGCCGATCAGCTTCGTGGCGGACACGTCCACGAACTGGGTGTCACCGCCGAACTCTTCGGCGACCAGCCCGTACTCGGTCAGCTGCGCCCGCACCCGCTGCGGGTCGGCGCCTTCCTTGTCGATCTTGTTGACCGCCACGACGATCGGCACGCCGGCCGCCTGCGCGTGGTTCAGCGCCTCGGTGGTCTGCGGCTTCACGCCGTCGTCCGCCGCGACCACGAGCACCACCAGGTCGGTGGTCTCGGCGCCGCGGGCACGCATGGCGGTGAACGCCTCGTGACCCGGGGTGTCGATGAACGTGATCTTGCGCTCGTCGCCGTCCACCTCGGTCGTGACCTGGTAGGCGCCGATGTGCTGGGTGATCCCGCCCGCTTCTCGCGCGACGACGTTGGTGTGCCTGATCGCGTCGAGCAGCTTGGTCTTGCCGTGGTCGACGTGCCCCATGACGGTGACCACAGGCGGCCTTGGCTGCAGGTCGGTCTCGTCGCCCTCGTCCTCGCCGAACTCGATGTCGAACGACTCGAGCAGCTCGCGGTCTTC
>JASHXJ010000659.1 GCA_030043595.1 Trebonia sp. | reverse complement strand
AACAGCAAGAGGCGGGCCGCTGGGCCGCTGGGGGCGGCTTGCCGGGCGGCGCCCGTGGGCGACCGCCGGGGTGCTCGTCGCCGTCCCCGCCCTCGCGGCGGGTACCACCATCGCCGCGCTGCCCGCGGCCGGCGCCGCGGCCGCGACCACGCTCACCGTGACCCGCACCGCCTGCGCCCCGCAGTGGACGACCGCCCAGCCGGGAACCCGGACGTTCACGGTCGACAACCAGTCCGGCCTGGCGGGCGAGATCAACCTGGACAACGCCGCCGGCGGGGTTGTCGGCGAGATCGAGACGATCGGCCCAGGGACCAGCGCGCAGCTGACCGCCACCCTCGGCGCCGGGACCTACACGTTCAAGTGCTACCTGGGCAGCCAGCAGGCGACCGTGTCGGAGCCCGTCCAGGTCGCCGCGAACACCGCGGCAGCAAGCACAACGGAGCCCGTCGCCGTCACGCCCGTGACGCTAGCAGAGCTCACCGGCCCGAACCACCAGTACCAGGCCTACGCCGCCCGCCAGCTCGCCGACCTCGAGCAAGCCGTCGCCCGCATCCAGGCCGACCTCCGCCACGGCGACCTGACGGCCGCGACAACCGACTGGCTGACCGCCCAGGAAGACTGGGAACGCGTCGGCGCCTCCTACGACAGCTTCGGCGACCTCGGCCTGGCGGTCGACGGCCTGCCAGACGGACTCCCGAACGGGGTCAGTGACAGGAACTTCACCGGCCTGCACCGCCTCGAGTACGGCCTCTGGCACGGCCAGAGCGCGGCCACCCTGCTCCCGGTCGCGGACACGCTGGCGGCAAACGTCATCACAGTTCAGAAGAACCTGGACAACGACGACCTCGCGGGCGATCCCACGAACCTGCCGATCCGCGCGCACGAGATCCTCGAGGACGCGCTGCGCGATCACCTGTCCGGGATCGACGACCAGGGCGGCGGCGCCGCGTACCCGATGACCTACGCCGACCTGCAGGTCACCAGGACGATCCTCGGCTACCTCGCGCCGCTGCTCAGCGCGCGACAGCCCGGCCTCGTCGCCACCGTAAACAGCCAGCTCGACGCGCTGCAGCAGGCCCTGCGAGCGACCCAGGCACGCGACGGCCACTGGCAGTCGCTCGCCACAGCCAGCACCGCGCAGCGCGAGGACGTCGACGCGAGCATCGGTGCGCTGCTGGAGACGCTGGCCTCCGTTCCGGACCTGCTTGAAGTTCCCCCCACCCACTGAAGCCTGACCACAGCCAAAGGAGCGGAACAACCCCGTGAACCTCAGCCGCCGCAACTTCCTCAAGGGCACCGTGTCGGGCGCCGCGGGTACCGCGCTGGCCGGCGGCGTGCTCATCGGCGGAGCCAAGGCGGACGCCGACGCGGCCACGGGCAGCGGACCGCACGCGCAGGCGGCGTACCCGTTCCACGGCACGCACCAGGCCGGGGTCCTCACGCCGGGACCAGCGGACAAGCAGGCCTTCGCCGCGGTCGCCGCCTTCGACGCGACCGCCGCGGACAGGGCCGGCCTCATCAGCCTCATGCGCGAGCTCACCGCGAGGAGCCGCTTCCTGACCCAGGGCGGCACACCGCCCGATCTCGGGGTCGGCCAGCCCCCGTCGGACAGCGACGTCCTCGGCCCCTCCGTGGAACCGGACGGCCTGACCGTCACCCTTTCCGTCGGCGCCAGCCTCTTCGGCGAGGGCCGCTACGGCCTCGCCGCCAGCAAGCCACGCAAGCTCACGCCGATGGGCACGTTCCCCAACGACGCCCTCGAGCCCGGCTGGCTGCACGGCGACCTGCTGCTCCAGCTGTGCGCCAACCACCCCGACACCGTGCACCACGCGATCCGCGACATCACCAGGCACACCCGCGGCGGCATGCAGCCGCGCTGGAAGATGGAGGGCTACAACTCCCCGCCCAGGCCGAACGGGACCTCACGCAACCTCCTCGGCTTCAAGGACGGCACCGCGAACCCGACCGGAACACTCGCAGGCGACCTCGTCTGGGTCGACGACCCCGCCGAGCCCGGCTGGGCGCGGGGCGGCTCCTACCAGGTCGTGCGGCTGATCCGGATGCTCGTCGAATTCTGGGACCGGGTGTCGATCAACGAGCAGGAGGGGATGTTCGGCCGCCGCCGGGACAGCGGGGCGCCGCTGGACGGCACCAGCGAGTTCGACACCCCCGACTACGCCGCCGACCCGCAGGGGAACGTGATCCCGCTCGATTCGCACATCAGACTGGCCAACCCCCGCACGAAGGCGACCGCCCGCCAGCGCATCGTGCGCCGCTCCTACAACTACGACCTCGGCGTGGACGAGAACGGCAACCTGCAGGCAGGCCACATCTTCATCGCCTACCAGCAGGACGTCCAGCGGCAGTTCGAGACGATACAGACCCGGCTGATCAACGAGCCGCTCGTCGACTACGTGCAGCCGTTCGGCGGCGGGTACTTCTTCACCCTCCCGGGCGTGCGGGACGCCACCGACTGGTACGCCCGGAGCCTGCTCAGCTAAGGGCGCAAAGCCGCGCCAGCCGCGAGGGCCTCCGCCCACGCGTCGTAGTCGTAGATCCACCGCCGGTCGGTCAGCTGGCTGCCGGAGCTGTCATAGCCGGCGCCGTTGCGCCGCGACCCGAGCTGAACACGCGCCGTCCGCTCCCGCCGCAGCTCCTCATACAGGGCCAGCGCCCGCGGCACGCCGGCCGGCCCAGAGACCGCCGAAAGAAGCACCGCGAGCGCTACGCCGTCCTCCAGGGCCTGGTTCACGCCCTGCCCCAGGTGCGGCAGCATCGGGTGCGCCGCGTCACCGAGCAGCGTCAGCCGCCCGCTGCTCCACCGGGGCAGCGGCACGCGGTCGTACATTCCCCACTGGAACCCGCTGCCGCCCGGCCCGCTGATCGCCGCGATCACCGTTCCGATCACGGGATCCCAGCCCGCGAACTGGGCGGCCAGCGCGGCCGGGTCGCCCTCCGCCGACCACGATTCCCGCACCGACTCCGCCGAAGGAACGAAGCCCACGTAGTTGAGCAGCTCTCCCGCCCGTACCGGGAACACCAGGAAGTGCCTGTTCTCGCCGACCCACATCCGCATCGTCGCGTCCGGGAACTCAGCCAGCCGCGGCACCAGCCCGCGGTAGGCCACCACCCCGGAGAAGGTGGGCTCGGCCGGCGCCACCACGAACCCCTGCAGCACCGAGTGGATGCCGTCCGCGCCGATCACCACGTCCGCCGTCGCGGTCGCCCCGTTCGCGAACGACACCGTCGCGCCGTCGGCGTCCTGGCGAAAGCCCGTGCACCGGTGCCCGGTCACCACCGTGCCGGGCGGCAGCTGCGCCGCGAGCAGCGCGAGCAGGTCTGCGCGGTGGATGCCCATGTTCCGCCCCGGCTGGGCGAACTCGTGCGCCTCGTGCCGGACGGGCCGCCCGTCGGACAGCCGCAGCTGCGTCGACAGATGCCGCGCGCCCGCCCGCGCCACCAGCTCGGCGACGCCGAGCCGCTCGAGCATGCGCAGCCCGTTCGGCGCCAGCGCCACGCCGGCCCCGACCTCGGCCAGCCGCTGCGCCTGCTCGTACACCCGCACATCGATGCCGGCCCGCGTCAGCGCGACCGCCGCCGCCGTCCCCCCGATCCCGCCGCCGACGACCACCGCCCGCACCGCTACTCACCCCTTTTATCCCGAACGATCCGTGCCGCCTCCCCAGCCTCCGCCGAGCCGACCACGGGGTAGACGTCGAACGTGACCAGATCCTGCCAGTAGCCGGTCCAGACGTCGAAGAGCGCCGGGTCGTCGGTCTCCATCAGCTGGAAGCACGTGTCGAGGCTGCCCGCCACCACCCAGCTGCCGACGTAACGCAGGCCCTCGGGCAGCATCCGGCCGCGCTGCGCGGCGCGCGCGTACACCGGCCCGGGACCGTGGGTGTAATGCTCGACGACCATGAACAGCGGCATCGTTTCCTCCCCGGGCCAGGCTAACAGCGGCTGTGACGTATCCCCCCAACCCCGCACCCGTGAGCGTCGTCCTACCGGGCATGGCGAAGATCACGCTCCTCGCGGCCGCAGCCCGGGGTCGTCGCGTGCGTCGACCATCCCGCCGCCCCGGTCCCGGCCGGTCCGCCGCCGCGTGCTGGCCGGGCCAGACGGCCGCCGTCAGCATCTCCAGCGGGGATCTGTGCGCGCCCGCCGTGCAGGGCGAGCATCAGGTCTACCCGGAACTGCTGGTCGGGCTGCCTGCGGGCGGGACCGTGGGTGTCTACGGGACCGGGTTCGACACGATCTGCAGAGTGCCGGCCGTTACTCCAAGCTCGACTGGCAGGTCCAGGGCGGCGCGGGCCCGGCCGCGCTCGCATCGGTCACGGTCGAACCCCGCACCTAGCCAGGCGCGGGACCCGCGCCGAGGTAGCGCAGCACCGCGAGCACCCGGCGGTGGCCGGTGTCGCCGGGGTACAGCCCGAGCTTGCCGAAGATCGAGTTGATGTGCTTGCTCACCGCGCTGTCGGTGATCACCAGGGACCCGGCGATCTCGGTGTTGGAGCGGCCCTCGGCCATCAGCGCCAGCACGTCGCGTTCCCGCTGGGTCAGCGTCGCCAGCGGGTCCCCGCCCCTGCGCACCAGGAGCTGCGCCACCACTTCCGGGTCGAGCGCCGTGCCGCCGGCCGCCACCCGCCGCAGCGCGTCGAGGAACTCGGTCACGTCGGCCACCCGGTCCTTGAGCAGGTAGCCGACGCTGCTCGTGTT
>JASHXJ010000658.1 GCA_030043595.1 Trebonia sp. | reverse complement strand
GCGATCGACACGCCGAAGTCGATGAATTCGAATCCGGCCGCGCGGACCTTGTCGGCGTAGTCAGAGTACGCGGCGACGCGGGCGTTCACCCCTAGGGCGCGCAGAGCCTCGGCGACCGTGATCATCGACGCGACACCGCCCCACGAATCGACGGCCAGCAGCAGCGCTGCCGGGGCATCGGTCATGTCAGTGCCTTCCCCTGGGGTTGCGTGTGGGTTCTGGCTCCTGCCCAGGCCTGGCGTGTCAGCATCTGCCCGGTCGGCGTCCAGAGGATTCAGGCTGGTGCTGTGCGGGGGTGGTGCAGCGGCGGCTGACGGAGCATGGCGTACTCGAGTTCGGTGATCTCCCGGTCGCGGTTGACGCCGAACCTGAGGTGGCGGACCTTGTCGTGCAGCTTGAGGATAGCGTCCATCTGCATCTCCGGGCCCGGCGGGCAGCCGGGCAGGTAGATGTCAACGGGCAGAAATGCGGCGCGAGTTCACGTCCGGCCTGAAGACGAGCCCGGGCTGCGTCTGACCTTCTCCGGCTAGGCGCAGCTCCCGGGGAGCCCAGTCCTCGCCGAGGTCGAGGTGGTCCCAGCGCAGCGCCCGTGCCTCCACGGGACTGATCCGGGTTATCAGTAAAAGCACCACGTACGCGTGCAGCGGGCAGGGTCTGTCGTCAGGACCGCCAGCCGCAGCGAGCGCGTGAACAGCTGCTCACCCAGCGAGACCGCGCCGATGTACCTGTTCTTGTCCGCCGCGAAGTCGACGGCATCTTCGCCATGTCGAGCAGGCCTAGAACTTGTGACCCCTCGCTGTAAGATTAGTAATACGCGTTGATAAACAGGGACGATCTGGTGAGACCTGCGGAAACAAGTGCGGCGCGATACGTGGGAGTCCGCGACTGTTCGTGGTGATTGTCACCCAGCCCTGTGCGCGGACGTGATGGCATCTCTTGGTTGACGTTTAATTGTCGGCCTCATGGGCGAACCTACTTATTGCTGCAGTGGGTGCCGTATTTGCGATCGTCACCGCCTATGAGAAGCGTAAGATCTTGCCCATCATCGGCCTGTTGATGATTGCAGCTGCCCTGGGATTGGCTGCATCAACTAATTTCGGGAGTGCAAGCGGAACCTCGGCCGCGGCTAAAGCCCCTTCGCCATCGGCAAACTATCCGACCCCAAGCGCTTCGCCAAATCCCACGACAGCACCATCACTCATGACGGCATCCTCGTCCACGACAGCGGCTACGATGAGCCGAGCACCTGCTCCGCAAGCCATAAGGTCATCGCCTACCGTTTCCTCAGCATCCGCTGAGTCTAAGGGCCGTGTGGGGAGTTGGGATCACCCGCTGGGGATCATAATAGCCTCTCCCTCATATTGATACTGACGGGACTGGCGGTGGCAGCAAAACCGCGTTGAGCCCATGATCTGATCTCGATTGTCCCATCACCACCCCGAATACGACCCAAGCCTTGGTACGATACGGTCCGTTTTAGGTTCGGTGCGTTGCATGCCCAGTTTCCCACAGACTCGGCTGCGGGCGCCTGTCACGCAGGTTTCTACCGTGATATGCCGACGAAGTTCTCCCAGTCCCGGCCGATCTCGGTTTGACGCAAGGGCTCTAGGTCGGGGTCCCTGGCCAGCCAGTTGGGGTCCAGCAGGTTTCGCGGGTCGCGGTGGATCAGTCCTAGCTCGTGGATGGACGCCTGTCCGCAGCAAAGACGCCACTCGTCTGCCGTGAAGCCGTCCGGGATGCATTCCGCCGGGAGCCGGATAGCGAGTGAGAAAAAGCAAGCCGCATTGAACATGGCCAGCCAGCCCACGGCGCGCCGACGGTAGTGCGGCCCCTCGTATCGGGGGATGTAGGCCCGATCGGCCACCAACGGCGTTACGGTGTCCGCTTTGGGTCTGAGCAGGCGCTCGAGGGCAGGCTCGTCGTCCGGATGCAACAGTATGTCGGCAAGCCTGGACATCAGGCGCGCTACTCGCCTCTTCCCGACAACTCCCGGCTGCTCGCCGTTCCCGGTCTCAACCGCGGCTGCTCCATGGTCAGCCTGGGGCGCGTTCCGGCCAGGGAGCAGGAACGACAGCTCCACAGCCAGCTCAGAAACCGCGAGGGCGCGGAGGTAGGCCGTCCTCTTGCTGAGCCGCGCCCAGGGCCGCAGACTGATCCACGATCGCCAGTACCGGCGCTCGCCAGGGTTCCAGTGATTCGGCCGCCAGGTAAGCAGCCATGATCTTAGCAATCCCCGGAAAGACAGCTGCGTCCTGATCGCGCCAAGCGGATGGTACGCCCCCTCAAGCTCTGCCTGATCATAGCTGCTCTTATGCGCGACCCAGAGACGGTAGGCAACCTCGATATGCTCCGGCCATAGAATATGGCATTTCCTGTATATCGCCGCGGCTTCCTGCTTCTCATTCATCAATTCAAGCATGGATGCCCTGTGCAGCTGGACAAGCATATTCGCGGGGTTGATGCCCGCAGCGCGGTGGAAATGCTCCAGTGCCCTGCGGTAATCATCGAGTGACGTGCTTATCTCTGCTCCGCGCGGCTCGACCTCCAGCCCACGGCGATAGGAAAGGTATCCCCCGACGTCCTGGCTCCAGCGTTCCCAACGGGGGGTATAGCGAAGAATCCTCGGCTGCCCGAGCAGGAATGTGACGCAGAAGGCACCGATTACCTCAACCAGCGCCTCCGTCGTGTCCTCGGTAAAGGACCGGGTCGCCACTATCCGGTCGCCTGGTGTACGGCTAATCCGTACGGTGGCCCGCAGCTCATCGCTGCGCCGGGTGGCAGGCCCGGGCCACGTGACATCAACCCGGTACGCCGGTTCGCTGGGGAAAGCGAGCCGGATAAGCGCGGCGCTCGGCTCGTATGCCTCGGCCGGCACTGCAGGCGCGGCCGAACCGCCCGCACCGGGAGCAATCACGTAGCCGCCGAGGCCGTCTGACCCCAGATAACTGAGCAGCCGGGCGTCGAGTACGCCGTAGTCTTCCCCGCCCTTCAGCCTGGCCTTTCCGTATTCGACCTGCATAACGAGCGGTCGCAGGCCCCGGTGCTTAATGAGGAAGCGCAACGATGTTGCCAGCCGCAGTAGCCCGATCAACATTGCCAGGCCAACTGCCAAGGTGAGCGGAACCGCGAGCGCATCCCCGAGTGCGCGCAACGAGTCACTTACGATACTCATCCCACTCCCCCAGTAAAGCAAAATACCAGGCAGAGCCAACCTTGCCTAGGTGCGGCGAGAGGAGCACACGATCATCAGTGTCTAATTGAGTGGCCAGGATGCGAGAAGGCCAGCCATCGGTATTCATGGCCCGCTCGTACTTCCACGTTCGGTAACCTGCGGCACACCCCGCGCGACCAATCCGTCTAACTCGCTAGCCTAAGAGACCACTGCGATCCTCTGGAGGTGCCTCCTAAACAGCGGGTCACGAGTTCGAATCCAATGGGACCAGCATGGCGCGCCTGATGACCGAACCTCCTTATCTCACTAGCCGGTCCGCTTACCTAAGCTAGTTCTATGGCTTGAACAGCTCAGCCACCAGCTTGGGACGTGGCGATCATCCCGACGGCCATTGCCGGGGTGATGACAGGCGGGCTGGTGGCGTGCACTTGTATGTTGCGGAGCTTCCGGCCATGTGGAGAATCTCGCAGGCCTCGTTGCTTACGGAACTCATCGAGACACCCCGTCGGCCGGGCCGAACGCGGACCGTGGGTCCTGCTACAACCCTGAGCGATCAGCTATAACGTCTGTCCGGGGATATACCGAGTCCCGCGAACAGGGCGCTGTGCCCGTCGGCGATGTCCGCCCTCAGGCTGAAAACCCTCGGTGTGCAATTCGATCAGCAGTCCGCCCGGTAGCGCGTGGACAGCTGCTCACCCAGCGCCGACAGCGCGGACCTGACATCGGCCGCCGACAGCTTGCGCAACGGCCGGGCGCCGAGCCGGACCTCCTGCTTAGTCTTGCCGGAGACCTTCGGGCGCAGCCGCTTTCCATCCGCGCCGAAGAGTGCCGAGACCGCGCCGATGTACCGGTTCTTGTCCGCCGCGAAGTCGATGGCATCGTCGCCATGCCGAGCGGGTCCAGACAGCCTCTGACCTGGTGGGCGCAACAAGGTTCGAACTTGTGACCCCTCGCTTGTAAGGCGAGTGCTCTACCGCTGAGCTATGCGCCCTCGTCGGCCGGCCGCCTGCTGGCGGCGGAATCCCTGCTAGGGTACCGGCTTGCGGGCCTTGGCCGGTACGCGTGATGGGCCGGGTGGGAGTAAGCCGGGATCGTTCGGGATAAGAGTGGACATCAGCGGTGCCGGGGGGTTGGCTGGGCTGCGACCGGATCCTGTTGATGCGGGCTGGTCTTCACACGCCCGGAGCAGCATGGTAATTACGTTCAAGCGACCCGCCTGACGATCTCCTGGAGGAAGTGCAATGCCGCGTCTGGACGTACAGATACCTACCCCCGATGGCCACAGCAAGGGGACGCTGCACGTCCCAGACGGGGATGGCCCGTGGCCAGGCGTCGTGGTCTTCCCCGACGCCGGCGGATTCCGGGAGACTTTCCGGCAGATGGGCGACCACCTGGCCAGCCAGGGGTACGTCGCGCTGGTCCCTGACATCTACTACCGCGCGGGCGACTGGGCGCCGTTCGACATGGCCACGGCGTTCACGGACGAGGGAGAGCGGGCGAGGCTGTTCGGCATTATGGGGACGCTTACCAACGACCGGATCATCGCTGACGCCGGCGCCTACGCCGACTTCGTCCTCTCGCGGCCGGAAGTGAGCGGGCC
>JASHXJ010000657.1 GCA_030043595.1 Trebonia sp. | reverse complement strand
GGGGCGGACGGGGCGCCCGGGGCGGACGGGGCGGACGGGGCGGGCGCACGCGGTGGCGGCGGCTCCCAGAACGTCGCCCGCGTCCCGGAGGTTCCGTGCCCGGTGACCGCGTCGTGCTGTCCGCCGGCCACCGCGGCGAGCCCGGCTTCGACCACGGCGGCGTCCGGCCGCGCGAACGGGTCCTTGCGCAGCATCTGGTGCACGATGCCGGCCAGCGGGCTCCGCCCGGCCAGCGGGGGCGGCTCGTCGTGCAAGATCGCCGATATCGTGGCCTGCTCGCTGCCCGGCCCCTGGCGCAGGAACGGCGAGTAGCCGGCAAGCGCGTAGAACAGCGTGACGCCGAACGACCACAGGTCGGCGGAGGGACCCGCCGGGCGCCCCCTGATCCGCTCCGGCGCCATGTACTCGGTAGTGCCAAGCACCCGGCTCTGACCGGTGATCGAGGTGTCCCCGTCGATCTTGGCGATGCCGAAGTCCACGAGGAAGATCGACCCGTCCGCGGCCCGCAGGATGTTGGCGGGCTTGACGTCCCGGTGCACGACGCCGGCGGCATGGACCGCGCGCAGCCCGCGCAGCACGGTCAGCCCGATGGCGGCGACCGCGGGCTCGCCGGGCGGGTCGACGCGGATGATGGTGTCCAGCGAGGGGCCGGCGATGTAGTCCATCACGATCCACGGGTCATCCCCGTCGAGAAAGTAATCGTGGATCCGCACGATCGCCGGGTGCATGACCTTGGCCATGGCGCGCGCTTCCCGCAGGGCGCGGACCCGGCTGTCCCGCAGGCCCGCGCCGCCGCTGCCCGGCACCAGCTCCTTGAGCGCCACATCGCGCTCGAGCAGCTCGTCCCGCGCCTTCCAGACACTGCCCTGGCCGCCCGAGCCGAGGCGGGACAGCAGCCGGTAGCGCCCGCCGAGCACCTGGCCCTCAGCGGTCATCGGCGTCAGCGGCGTCAGCGGCGTCAGCGGCGTCAGCGGTCATCGTCGTCCCAGCGCAGCGGGATGCCACCGGTGCGGCCGTCCGGGCTGGCGGCGACGCGGTGGTCTTCCATCCCGCGTATCGCCTGGTCAAGCGGCGAGAACTCGCCGCTGTACGGATAGTCCAGCGCGTCCTCCCGGGTCTGCGCCGGCTGGATGACCTCGGTGTCGATGGCGTCGTCCGCGGGCGGCAGCACCGTGGTCTTCGGCAGCCAGATGTCGCGGACGCTTGGCTCGCCGTTAGTCTCCGGCCTGGCCTGGTAGTGCCTCCTGGCCTCGCGCAGCTCCTTGCCGCGCTCGGCCTGCAGGATCTGCTCGTAGTTCCCCGGCTGCTGCATCAGCTTCACCGTCACTGGCAGGCACTCGATCACCAGGAACAGCAGGAAGAGCAGGAACCGCGCGGCGGCGACGGTGAAGTCACCGGTGCTCAGCTGGCTCAGTGCCTGCAGCCTGATCAGGATCCCGTTCGTGGCCTCGTTCTGGGCGTCGAAGTTCGTCTGCAGCTCGGTCTGCCTGGCCTGTGCCAGGCTGAGCTGGTTCAGCGCGTTCGGCAGCGCCTCGCTGGCCTGGTCGTACCGGGCTTTCTCCGAGGCCTTGTCGGTCGCGGCGAGCGTCGCCTCGCGCTGCCGGATCGCCTGCGTGAGCTGGCTGACCTGTGCCTGCGCCTGGTGGTAGCTGGCCTCGCTCGCGTCGGCGAGCGGTCCCTGCCCGGGCGGACAGCCCGGGCCGCCGTACAGCTGGCACTGCCAGTCGTGATAATACTGATTTGCCAGGGATTCTTCCTGACTGAGCTGCCTGGTAAGCGACTGGACATCGGAATCCGCCGACGGATTAAGCGGCGTGGCGCCGCCTGAATCGACCACTTTCTGCAGGTTTGCCACCTGGCCACGCCAATAGGCGACCTGCTGGGCCACGTCGCTCTTCTGCTCCTGTGCCAGGAAACTGCTCGCCCGCTGTGCCTTTATCACGCTAATTTGCGCGTTTATCTCAGACTGGAAGATCCGCAGCACGAGCGGGGTGGAAATCAGGGTGCCGAGCAGCACGGCGAGCAGGAAACGCGGCACGGCGATCGCGAACTTGCGCCGGGTGCTGTCGACGGGCATCGAGGTGATGAGCCACCGGTCGATGCCCATGATCACAAGGCCCCAGGCCAGCGCCGGGATGATCGCGGCGAATCCGTTGATCCCCATGGCGCTGGACAGGGCGAACCACATGGAGACGGTGGCCAGGCCGCTGGTGATGAGGATCGCCCAGCCGAGGCTCTCGAACTTGACCCGCTCGGACGGGCACCGGTCCAGAATCTCCGCTCGCGCGCCGGAAAGTGCCAGTAGGAACCCGCGCAGCTTCTGCATCGCCCCCGCCTCCGCATGCAGGATCGTCCTGGAGTTCTCAGGATAGGCGACTTAACAACGGCAAGTGCGACGGCCGGGCAGTTAAACTGCAAGTCCTGGGTAATAGTCGCGCACGCGGGGACGAGCCCGGCGAGAAAACGGGATAAATGCGATTTGCAGCGGGATGACGATATTCGCGGGCAGATTTGGTGGATGGCACGGTGAACGGGGAAAGAGGGTCGGTTCGCTCGGCCCTGCGCACGGGACTCGCCGATCCGGCGGAAGGTACCGCTGTCTGGATTGTCGAATTCGCGGCGGACAGCGTCATCGCCTGGCAGGTGCGCCGCGACAGCAGCGGCACGCCGCAGGTACGGCACTGGCCCGTGCCGGTACGTCCGGCCGCCGACCCCGAAGCCGTCTACCAGCAGCAGCTGCGCCCGCTGCTCGGCGCCGGAGCGCGGGTGCTGCTCGTGTGCAGCACGGCTGACGCGTCCCGCGGCCAGATCTTCGACGTCGTGCGAGCCGCCCACCCGGAAGCGACCGTGAGCCACTGCACCTGCCCGCTGGGCGGGGTCATCCGGCAGGTCATCACCGAGACCCCGCTCACCCACTGGTATGAGCTGGTCATGCTGCGGCGCACCGGTTCCGGGCGGCTGCTGTTCGACAGCTTCCAGCTGTTCCCGCGGGAGGCGCGGCACGGGTACCGGCAGCAGTTCCGGATGCGGTGCGAGCCGAGCGACGAGCACGGCACGGTCTTCGCCGTCATCGCGGAACGCGGCGGCAGCTACCGGCTGGTGTCCGCGCAGTCCGCGCTCCTCGCCCCCGGCGTCTACGAACCCACCGCGGAGCTGCTCCGCCCCGGCCGGGTCGCCTTCGACGGGCTGCCGGTGAAGCTGCGGGCCGAGCACAGAAGCTGGCCCGCCCTGATCAGCGCGGTCCCGCCCAGGCTCGACCGTCCCCCGCCGGTCCACCTGATCTGCGCGATCGAGGTCACTGGCAGCAGCGAGCAGCTGCGCCAGCGGATCGAGCGGATCGACAAGCTTGTCGAGCACGTGAGCCTGGGGGACGGTCAGCTGACCGTCTCGCTGGTCTCCTACGGTGCGCATTCGTTCCACAGGAAGGTGCCCGAGGAGCCGGTCACGGTGCTGGCCCTGACGCTGAACGCCAAGGCGGCGCAGGCCGCGCTGGCCAGGCTCGGCAAGCGCCAGCCGCCAGACGGGGAGTACCCGAGGGCCGCGCAGCTGGAGTGCGCGCTGGCCGCGATCGTCCGGCTGATCGACCGCAAGGACGGGCGGCCGGTCCTGGTGACAGCGGGGTCCCGGCCGCCGTTCCCGCCCGTCGTGGACCTGCACACGGAGATCCTGCCCTGTCCGGACCGCACCGACTGGCGCCGGGAGCTGCGGCGGCTGGCAGGGGTCCCGGCCATCACGTTCGGCGCCATCTGCGACGACGGCGCGGCCGCCCCGGTCTGGGCGCAGCTCGGCAGGGAAGCACGCGAGTCTGCCGACATCGTCGACATGCAGCCATTCGCCGTGCGGCTGGGTCTGTCCCGCCCGGCGTTGTACGTCCCGTTCCCGCTGACCGACGCAGACGGAGGATGACCATGCCGCCAGCCACGCACGGCATCGCTATGTGGGGGCCGCCGAGCAGCGGCAAGACGACGTTTCTCGCCGCGCTGAGCCTGGCGCTGCAGCGGAAGAACTTCGGCTGGAACGTCCGCAGCGCCGACGAGCCCTCGGAGAAGGTGCTGATCGGCCTCACCACCGCGCTGACCCGCAGGCAGGCCTTCCCGGAGGCGACCAGGGCCATCGAGCAGTACTCGTGGGTGCTCAACGGGGGGCATGCCGAGCTGACAGGAAGGCGCTTCCGCAGGCAGCGGGCCACAGGGCGGGTGGTGGTCGGCCTCGACCTGCTCGACGCGTCCGGCGAGTTCACGAACCCGGAGCACGTCGGCTACACGGTGCGCGACGAACTGATCAAGGAGATCGCCCGCAGCCGCGGGATCCTGTACATGTTCGACCCGATCCGGGAGTTCCAGGAGGGCGACGCGTTCGACCATACCTTCGGCATGGTCATCCAGCTCGCCAGGCAGCTGGCCGCCGAACCGGACTTCGACGGCCTGCTGCCGCACTACCTCGCGGTCTGCGTCACGAAGTTCGACGAAGTCCGGGTCTTCGAGACCGCGCGCCAGATGGGGCTGCTCACGGTGGACACGGACGACCCGTACCAGCTCCCCCGGGTGCATGACGACGACGCGCGGGAGCTGTTCGTCAGGCTGTGCCAGGTGTCGGGCACCGGGAACGCCGAGATGATCGTGAACATGTTCGAGCAGTACTTCCGGCCCGGGCGCGTCAGGTACTTCATCACGTCCGCCATCGGATTCTTCGTCGACCCGGGCACCGGCAGGTACAACCCGGCGGACCCGCAGAACCTGCGGCCGGATGACCAGCAGCCGCCCAACTGGTGGATCAGGGGACCGGTGTACCCGATCAACGTCGTGGAGCCGGTGCTGTGGCTGTGCCGCAGCCTCGGCCGGCTGAACGGCGCGGGCCCTTGACCAGCGCGAGCCCGGTCCCGACGGTCATGGTGGAGTGGGCGCAGCGCGGCAAGACGGCCAGCGACCGCGGGGACCGGCTGCTCGGCTGGAGCGACGGCACCCTGGGCAGGCGGAACTTCGAGGAGGCGCTCACCAGGTACTCGCCGGGAACCCTGGACAACCTGCCGCAGGTGACCGTGGGCTTCCTGCCCGGCGACGGGCCCGAGCAGCACTACATCGCGATCGCGGTGCACGACTGGGCCACGGGCGAGCTCCGGGATGCCGACCGGCGCAGGATCGCGGTCACGAACTGCTTCTGCGCGCCGTACGCCGAGCTCGCCAGGGCGGCCGTTTCCTACCAGGACATGCTCGCAGCCTGCCAGCGGACCGATCTGCCGGTGCCGGGCAGGAAACCAGCCAGGGTCGGCCTGGCCGCGCCCCTGTGGCGGCCGGCGGCCGACGACGAGCTCGCGCGGCAGGTCGCCGCGCTGCTGCTGACCGGAAGGCCGGTATGCGTGCTGGACGCGAACGCCGAAAGCGCGCAGCGCCGCCTGGGGTTCATCGACGCCGTGATGTCGCTGCTGCCCTACGGCATGCGCAGCCGGATGTCGGCCGCGACGTGGACGAGCAGCACCTACCGGGGACACAAGTTCCGGCTGTTCTTCAGCGACGCGCCGCGCACGACCGAGGAGCCCGACCAGCTGGTGTTCTGGGGGCAGCCAGCGCGGACCCCGCTGCGGGACGCCCCGGACTGCGTCCGCGACTACCTGCGCTGGCTCGAGTACCAGATCCGCCAGCCTGTCCCGGACCTTGCCGCGCAGACGGATAAGGCGGGATTCACCGCGGCGGAAGTCCTGCGGCTGCTGGTGCGCAACGGCGTCGCCAGCCGCTCCCGCCAGGACGTCGCGCCGGATGAGCACGAGACGGAGCTACCCGGGCCCGTGCCGCCGGCGCCACGGCGCCCGGCGCCGGGCATCGCCGACCTCGTCAGCGGCTGCGCCGACCGGATCGCCAGCGCGGATCTGGCTGGCCTGCGATCCGGCATCGCGGCAATCGAGAAGTGCCTGTCCCGCAACGGCTCCCCCAGCCCGGAGCTGCGCGCCAGGTGCCGCGCGGTCATCGCCGCGCGCGGCCTGCTGGACCAGCAGCCGGGCCCGCACCAGCAGCTGGCCGCGCCGCTGCATTCCGTCCTGCTGCGGCTCGCGTTCGAGGTACCACTGAGCTATGCGGGCTACTGCCAGCTGGAAGACTGCCTGCGCGACGGCGCGACGCCGCACCGGGCGCTGCTCGCGGAGATCAGCCGCCTCGGCCTCGCCGACGTCCGCGCCCGGGCGATCGTGCGCTGGCAGCTGGGCTCCCCCGAGCTGAGCCAGTGGTACCGCTGCGCCGACTTCGACGTCAGGCAGCTCCTGCGCGAGCTAGCGGGTGACTGGCCGCGCGAACAGCACGCGCGGATCGTGTGCGATGTCGTGCTGCGGTATATCCGGCAGCGGCGCGGGCACCGCGCCCCCGACGGGATCGCCGCCGCGCTGCACGCCTGCGGGTACCTCGCCCCCGCGCTGCAGCAGCACCATCCGCGGGACACTCAGTTCCAGGCCGACGTCCTCACCGAGCTGCTGCGGGCGGCGTACCCGCACGGGCTGGGCCGGCCAGCCGTCTCGCGCGTGCTGGCCGGCAGCGGCCAGCAGCCGACCTTCGCGCTGCTGACCGCGGTGCTCGGCAGGCTCGAGGACGCGGCCGACGCCGAACTCGCGTGGCAGGAATACAGGCGGGGCGCGATCGCCTGCTCCGGCCTCGACGACGACACTCGCAGGCGCGTGCAGGCGCTGCTCACCGAACCGTGGTGACACGTCGCTGCGGGCGAGTCACCACGGTTCGTTCGGAATAATCGATCTTTTAATGAATGGTTACGGTGGTCCAGTGTGAACCTGCGTTCACGGTCTTCATCAGGCCAAGGCCGTACGCCAGCACAGGGCCGCCGCTGAAGTGGATCACGTAACCGGTCGTGCCCGAGGCGAACGCGAGGTCACGGAAGTCCAGGCCACCGTCGAAGTACTCCGTCTCCTGCCAGGTCGTACCGCCGTTGTGCGACCGGAACAGGAAGCTGGCGCCGCTGGCGGCCGTCATCATGATCACCTGGGGATTGCCCGGCGGCATGGCCAGGTCACCGACCTCGCCCGGCGTCGGCGGCTGCCCGGCCTTGCGGAAGCTCGCGCCGCCGTTGGCGGACACGAAGACTTCCTTGTAGCTGGAACCGGGCTGCGGGTCGCCCTGGTTGGAGCAGGCCAGCGCGATGTCGGCCGGCGAGGCCGCCGCCACGCTGCTCGACGCCGGGTAGGCGGACGGGCAGCGGAACGACAGCTTGGTCCAGGTCTTGCCGCTGTTCGCGGTCGTCCATATCTGTGGCGCGATGCCGGCCCAGGCCGAGCTGCCGGACACGGTCACGGTGTTCGCCGGGTACACGCCGGGGACCAGGGTCCACGTGCCGCTGCCCACGGCGGACTTGTACAGCTTGGCCGCGTTGTAGCCGCCGACGGCCGGCTCCACCACCGCGAATACCTCCCCGGCGCCCGCTGCCACCGAGACGACCGTGCCGGGCAGGCTGACGCGATGCCACTGCTTGCCGCCGCTGGTGGTCTGCCATAGGCCCGGGTTGAACAGCCAGCCGTCGCTGGCATTCTCGAACCGGACCGTGCTCACCGCGGTCTGCGGCGACGTGGTGTACTGCGGTACCAGTTCGACCGCGGGGGCGGGCACCGCGGCCCAGGTCTTGCCGCCGCTGACGGTCTCCTCGAGCAGCGCCTTGCAGGGCAGCCGGCTGCAGCCGCGGGCGCCCAGCACGAATCCGGTCTGCGCGGACACGAAGCTGGCCGAGTCCGCTTCGAACCCGGCCGGGGGCGGCGGGCTGCCGCTCGCGGGCTGCGCGGCCGCGCTGCCCGCGCCGACCGCAAGGAGCAGGATGGGGACGGCGGCGAGCGCCGTTACCCGCCCAAATGACACCTTCATAATCGAGTCCCTCTTGTCTTTCTAGCGTCGCTTACGGACGCCAAACCTCAGGACGTCGCAGTGGTGTCAGTAGTTGTGAGCAATGTGAGGCTTGCGCGCTTGGTCCGCGGCACCCTCATTTCCCCTTCGGCCGCGCCCGCCCGTCCGGCGCGGGCGTGACATGGCCGGGCTCGCGGCGTTCAGTTCCGCGCGCCAGGCGCGTCAGCGTAGCGTCAGCTAGCTCGGCGTGGCGTCGGGCGGCGTGGCGTCGTCGGGACGCGTCGTGTCGTCGGAGCGCATCGCGTCAGGCGATGTGCTGCCAGTTCGCTGGGCCGGCACGAAGGCTTGCTCGATGGTCGAGGCCACCTTCTTCGCGATGCCGAACTCGTTGACGATGCGGGAGATGACCAGACCGCCGCCGTGGACCGCGAACTTGGTGACGTTCCCGTCCCTGCTCAGGTGCACGGTGGCGGTGGAGGCGGCCGACTGCTTGACTTTCAGCGCCTCTTCTGACCCGCTGCCGTGCGTGGTCACCTCATAGCGTTCCCCGAGGTTCTGCTGCAGGGCCGTGGCGGCTTCCTGCAGGGTTACGGGTCCTTCTATCGTCACCGTGGGCATGCCTGCCTCCATATCCCCCGTCCGCGAGGTGCTTATTCCCTGATCGCGGCCAGCTGACTCCAGGCGCCCGGGGCAGAGCAGATAACGTGAAGACTTTTCGGACCCAGAGGGCGGATTTCTCTTCGCGTTATCTGCCCGCCGCGCTGAAGCGGACGGATCTGAGCATCGCTGCTACCGCGAGCTCGTCCGCATGCAGGCTAGGGGCGCGCATGCACGCGGTCATGGTGTACCAGTTGTCCGCGCCGGGCCGGACGATCTGCGCCGTCACCGTGGCGTCCGCGCCGATCTCGGCGCAGGAGCCGGGCACGCTCGTCGTCAGCACTGCCGGGAGGCCGCCGATTGTGGCGTTGACTTTGGTGCTGCCTGGCCCGGCGGGGCTGCCGTCCGCGGTCCAGGTCACCAGAATGGCTCCATCGGGGAGCTGCTGAATCGGGTAGCCACAGGACGCCCTGGTGAAGGTGGCGGTGACGGTCTGGGTGCACGGATTGTGCAGCCGGGTTGAGCTCAGGTACGTGATCAGCGCGGAGAAGCTCGATACGTCCTGCCACGAGCGCGCTCGCCACCCGGCCGGGTACTGGAACGACAAGCCGCTCCCGGTGAAGCGCGCCATCGTGACCGGCTCAGGTGTCTCGACTGGCTTAGCTGTCTCGACTGGCGCCGCTGTTCTGACCGCCGTCACCGCCTCCGGCCGGGAAACCGGAGTCCCGTGGCCCGTCGAGGCGCAGCCCGCGGCAGCAGTCGCCGTCACCGCGACGGCAGTGATCGCAGGGCCCAGTCGGAACGCTCGAGCCATGGCAGTTGGACGCCAGTCGGTGCGGCCCCGGTTTCAGGCATGCTTTAGGCATGACCGATGCCCTTGCTGTCCTCGTCAACGGACTCCCCGGCTCGGGCAAGACGACCTGGCCCGCGCCCTGGCCTGTCAGCTGGGCCTGCCGCTGTTCAGCAAGGACGTGATCAAGGAGGCGAACTGGCTGGCTGGCCGCAACGCCGCAGGAACGGTTGAGATCTGGTGCGATGTTCCGCTGGAAACCGCACGGCGACGCTTCGAAGCACGCCATCCGCGCCATCCGATCCACGGCGACCTGCTCACCGACGAAGAATGGGAGCACT